>JBGSPP010000050.1:0-14753 GCA_041738515.1 Desulfobulbus sp. | reverse complement strand
CAGCCCGGCGCTGATGCAGGCCTTCTGCGACCAGCCTCCCGGCGCGCCCTGGTACGGCTTTGTCCGCTTCCACGAACAACTGGCCGACGCGGACTTCTGCCGCCGGTTGCGCGCTTCCGGATGCATCCTGCTCAAGCTCGGCCTGGAATCCGGCAGCCAGCGGATGCTGGACGCCATGGACAAGGGCATCCACCTCGACCTGGTCGAGCGGGTGCTGGCGGCGCTGGCCGCGGCTGGCATCGCCACCTATGTCTATCTGCTCTTCGGCACGCCTGCCGAGTCGGAGGTCGAGGCGCGGCAGACCCTGGACTTCACCCTGCGTCAGCACGAGCGGATCGGTTTTCTTAATCTGGCGATCTTCAACATGCCCCTGCACGGTGAAGAGGCCGCCAGCCTGCCCGGCGGCGGCTTCTCCGAGGGCGACCTGTCGCTCTACCGAGATTTCGTCCACCCGCGCGGCTGGGACCGGCGCAGGGTGCGCACCTTCCTGGACCGGGAATTCAAACGGCAGCCGGCCATCGCCGCCATCCTCCGCCGCGACCCGCCCCTGTTCACCTCCAACCATGCCCCGTTTTTCGGCGGCCAGTTCCCATGGCCTGCAAGGGAGAGCCGCGAAAAAAGCAGATGATGCAGACGCTTTGGGGCGGAAAAATGTACCGATCGTTGGTAAGTTCGATACGATTTCGTCGAGGAGGATCACCCCGCTCCCCATGAAAAATCTAAACACATCTGAAGGCTGTGGATCAACAATCTAGATTACCATGCAATCAAACATCCCTTGCGTGATAACCAGTGCGCGAAATAATATTACCTCGACTAAGCGTTATAAGAGTTTTGTTAACTCTGGGTATAACCAGAAACCGTTTAGTAACTTTTTGGAGCTTCTCGAAACTCGAGCATGACGATCACCGAAGCAATTAAACAAGTTATGCGTGCAAATGGTTCGCCAATGACTGCCGGAGAAGCTTTCCGTGCGATCATGGAAGCGAAGCTTTATGAATTTCACGCGGACAGTCCGGAGCACATCGTTCGTAGTCAGATTCGACGTCACTGTGAAGGGCTCGAGTTTCCGAGCGCTGCGCCTTCAAAGCACTTTAGGCTAGTTGGCGAAAATCGCTACGAACCGCTAGACGAGGTAATCCGCCAGCCCCGGAGGCGCCGGGCAAGCAACCCTGCGATTCCAACCCAGCCACCAAAGCACCCTCACGCTTCTAGCCTCCGCGAAATTGAAAACCTGCATGGCAAGTACGTTTCGGAGCTAAAACGGAAAATTCTTGGGGATTTGAAGCGCATGTCACCTGCTGGGTTTGAGCTGTTTGCAAAGCGACTACTTGATGTTTATGGGTTTCACGACACCAAGATCACACAAGTCTCTGGCGACGGCGGCATCGATGGCCACGGAAAGTTGAAGGTTGGACTCGCCAATTTAAATGTTGCGTTCCAATGCAAACGATGGACTAAGGGCAACATTCAGCGACCCGAAATAGACAAATTTCGTGGAGCAGCCCAAGGCGACTTCGAGCAAGGTCTGTTCTTCACTACTGCCTCATTTTCCGATGGAGCTATCGCAGCATCAATCAAGCGTGGAGCCGTGCCAATAATTTTGGTTGATGGAGATTCCATTGTTGATCTCATGATCGAGAAGGAGTTTGGCGTTCAAGTTGAGACGCTTTCCATTCCGTCTTATGCACTTGACTTAGCCCTGAATCCGTGATGCTTTAGCTCAGGCTGGTGCGAACCAGTCTCGCACTGGCAATTTTGGGAGATCGTGGTCACCCGCATCCTGTTTCAGCCGCACGCTACGGCTAAGTTGGCGTCTTGTTCATTGAAAATTCAGTAAAATTTCGACCAGCGGGCGCACTTCTCCTGTCGCTGGTCACTCTATCCCCACCAGTTGCGGTCAGCGCGCAGGCACAAGTTGCCCGTACACACCTTGGAAGGCGGCAAACACGGGGCAGTGGCAGCTGAAGCGCAGCATAAGCCGCCGGCCGGTGCTGATCAACCGGCCCGCAAGGTAGATCAGTTCCTGCATCACCGTGCGGATGCGGCGGCGTTTGGCCGGGTGGCGGATCGGGGCGAACTGGCCGAGCAGCCCCATCTGGCCGATGGCCCGAAGGATGTTGTAGGCAAAGGCCCCCAGGGTCATGACCAGTGCGTTGGTGGCGAACTTGCCGCTGGGCAGCCGTTCCAGGTCGAGATCGGTCTTGAACTCGCTGTGGAACTGCTCCGAGGTGGCGTGGTCCCGGTACAGGGCAATCACCTGCTCGGGCTCCAAGTCCAGGTCGGTCCACCAGCCTTCCAGGGTAATGTCCGGGGTGAGCAGCATCTGTCCGTGCCGGTCGGTGGCCCGTTCGGTGACGCGCACTATCCGCCTGCAAGGGCAGGCTGCACCATTGACCTGCATGGATTCGTCGGCCACCAACAGCCCGACCCGCTTTCCGGGCCGGGGCGAGGTGACCGTGCCTTCGCTGAACACGCGGTCACGCCAGGCCAATTCGTTGCTGTTGCGCGGGTTCCACTTGATGAGGAAGCGCACCTTTTCCGCGGCGGCGAGCACTTGCCGGGTTTCCAGCGCGTCATGGGCCGAGTCCAGTCGCACCACGATCTCCTGCTCGGTGAGTGCATGGGCCGCCTTGAGCACCCGCTGGATGAACACCACGAACCCCGCTTGGCCGTGCTGGCTGCCGGGCCGCAGTGCGACCTCCAAGCACCAGCCCTCCATGCCCAGATAGGCGGCGATGGGCGCATAACCGTCAAAGTTTTTGTAGGTGCGGCTCACCCCTTCCTTGCTGGTGTTCGAGTTGTCCTGCGGGAACACGTCCACGTCCAGGGGTACAAGGCCATCGGCGTAGCCCGAGACCTTGACGCCGAGTTGCTTGAGCATGGATTGAGAACTGCGGGAGACCAGTGGGATCAGGCCGTTGGCGGCAGCCTCGTCCAGTCGCTGCCGCAAGCGCTCCGCGGAGGGGAGGCGACCGATACTCAAGGCCTGCTGGAAAAAGTCGTCGCCGCGCATGCCGTCGATGGCCTGGAAATCGCTCTTGCCCAGGCAAAGCAACCCCAGGTAGCTGCGCAGGATGTCGATGTCGGCGATCTGTCCCTTGCCGCGACTCAGCCGACCCACCTGTCGCCCCAGGTCGCTGTGGCGGTTGATGCATGCGCCGACCAGGGCCAGACCGGAGTGGCTGGTGTAGAATTCGTCGTCGCTCTGCTCAAGGATCAGTCGCTTCATGTTTTCACCTGCCAAGTGAGTTTTTTGGACAGGCGCATGTTGATAAATTTTTACTGAAATTTCAATGCATTGATTTCATTTCTCGGTAATTTTTACTGATATTTTTTCACTGAATCAGGTATAATTCCTGATCGCCTTCTTTCAACGGACAAAGTGTCTCCTCTCGCAGTTGCACCCCCAACCGGACACACGCCTCGGTAACACCGCCTGGTCGTTGAAAATTATTTTCAATACATACGTCCCCTATTCGGAACAGCGATAGCGCGGTCCGGCAGAACCTGGATTCGGTTATGCAATGGTGGTGATCAAGGCAGTGGATGTTCCTCTTCCCGGACCGGTTCCTCCTGCCCGCTCAACGCTGTTGTCCGTTCCTCCGAATTGTTGCCCACCCACCACATGAAGATCTGATACCCCAGGGCCAGCAGTGTCGCGCCGACAAACATGCCCAAAATCCCTGTGGTGGCCATGCCTCCCAGGGCGCCCAGAAGTATCACCGGCATGGGCGCGTCCACGCCTCTGCCCAGCATCATCGGCTTCAACACATTGTCGGCCGCGCCGGAGACCAGCAGCAGCACCGAATATCCGATCGCAGCGGCCGTGCCGTACTCGCCGCTGTACCAGATGAAGGCGATCACGGGCAGGGTGACCAGCAGGGCCGGAAGTTGTGCGACCCCCAGGATCAGTACGACCAGCGACAGCACCCCGGCCCATGGAATGCCCGCCAAAAGCATGGCCAGGCCGATGACGAGTGCCTGAATGCAGGCAATGCCGATGACGCCCGCAGCCACCGTCCGAATCGTGGCCGTGGAAAGCACGGCGAATCCCTTGCCGCGCCCGGCGCCGATGATGCGTTCAAAAATGGCCTGTGCGGCCTTCGACCCAGGCCCGCCGAAGGCCATGATACACCCGGCGATGATGAACGAAATCAGAAACTGCACCGTCTTGCTGCCCAGGCTGGCAACAATGTCGAGCGCCTGTTTGGCCAGGTTGCCGATCTTCGGCTGCATGCTCTGCACCAAGGCAGGCAGGTCTGAAGAGGCCTGTGACCAAAGGGCATGCACCCGCTTGCCGATGATCGGCCAGTTGGCTACCTCTCCGGACGGCGCCGGGATCCGCAGGGTATTGTCTTTGACCCCGTTCATCAGCGCATACAGCGAATCACCCAGGGAACTGACCAGCACTGCTGTTGGCACGACGATCAGGACGATGCTGACTATCACCAGCACGGTGGCTGCCAATCCCTGTCTGCCGCCAATTCTCGCGGCCAGATACTGATGGCTCGGATACATGGTGACCGCCAGGATAAGCGCCCAGAGCATCAAGGGCAGAAACGGAGCAAAGATCTTGTAGCAGAGCAGGGTCAGCGTCAGCACCAGTCCTGCCCGGATGAGGACGTCCATCAACAGGCGGGACATACGTTTTTCCTGTTCGTGGTCCATCGGCCCGGTTGTATTCATGGAGATATTCTTGTCGGTTCGCATGGCAGAGCCACACCAGCCTGTCATTTCGCTCCAGCGTCTGAACACTCCATGAGGATCTGGGCGTATTCACCAACAGCCTTGGTCCGGGTGTTGTCAGTATCGGTCATGACTGCCACGCCGATAACCGGTCCGGGCTCGGCGCCGAAGGCGTGCCGGAAGTCTTCGGCGAGGTTACGCTTCACCTGCTGCCATTGGCCGAGCCCCTTGGTACCGGAAGCGGCAACCAGCATCTTGACCTGGCTGGTGTGGGCGGATGGAATTACTGTATTAACGGGGAGATGCTCACTCCAGATGTACATCAGCAAGGCGTATGGCAGATCACGCCCGGAAAGTGACTTGGCGCGTTTGAACCGCTTTTTCTCCTCGTCCGGAAGCGTGGCATGGTCGCCATCGAAGGCTACCATCATTCGCAAGGGTGCATCTTCTCGATTCTTGTCGCGATTATCGGCGCCCGGAACCAGTGTGTCGGTCTTCCATCGCCAACTGATACTTGCCGGAGTTTCCATGACCGACTGGAAGCGGAACACGAAGAGCGAGGCCGAACCGTTCGCCGTGCCACGAAGAACCGTACGCCCATCGGTTTGGGTGAGCGCATACTTCGTGTCCTTCTTCAGCTTCGACAGCGGTACGTGCACCCAGCTCGCATCCTGTTGGCTGAAATCCAGATTGCGCATCCTGCAAGGCTCGGCAGCCTGGACGCCGGTGATGCTGCTTAGCAGCAACCATGTCAAGAGAACGCCTGTCAGTGGTCGCATATCTTCTCCCTGAGTATTAAACTCGTAATTGAAGCAAATTCTTCACGTTCCACTCACCTGTTCCTTCATCATCCGGTCGAGCAGGCGTTCACGCTCAACTTCCAGCGTGGCCTTGGCGTCAAGGCGGCCGAAAATATCAAGCAGGGGGGCAACCAGGCTGGTCCAGCCGGTCTGGTGGCTGGCTCCGAGCCCCGCCCCGTTGTCGCCGTGGAAATACTCATAGAACAGGATCAGGTCGCGCCAGTGGGGATCGTTCTGAAACTTGGCTGACCCACCGTACACCGGTCGCTGGCCGTCGGCATCGCGCAGGAAGGTGCTTGTCAGCCTCCGGGAGAGTTCCTCGGCCACCTCGAACAGGTTCATCAGGCGGCCAGACCCGGTTGGGCACTCGACCTTGAATTCATCGCCATAGAAATTGTACAGATTGAGCAGCGCCCGGACAATCAGGGCATTGACCGGCATCCACACCGGCCCCCGCCAGTTGGAGTTGCCGCCGAACATGCCAGTGTTCGATTCGGCCGGCAGGTACTGCACCTTGTACTCCTCATGACCCACCCAGAATACGAACGGGTGATCCTGATGATAGCGCGAGAGCGAGCGGATACCGTATGGCCCCAGGAATTCCTGCTCGTCGAGCATGTAGCCGAGCACCCGTGTAAGTTTCTTCCTGTTGAGAATCGACAGCAGCTTTCGCCCTTTAAAACCTGAAAATCCCTCGTCGGTCGGCGCCACATGGGAAACCATGTTCGGATGGCGCATCTTGAACTGGGTGATCAGCTCCATCAGTTTCGGATAGCGAGCTGCCGAATCCGCCTCAAATACGGTGGAAGCGCAGAGCGGCAGCAGGCCGACCAGGGACCGCACCTTCAGCCGCATGGCCTGTCCGTCCGGCAACCGCAGCAGGTCGTAATAGAATCCATCCGCTTCGTCCCACATCTCGTCGTGATGTTCGCCGATACGGTCCATGGCGTATGCAATCCACATGAAATGCTGGACGAATTTGAAAGCGACCTCCTCATAGATCGGGTCGTGTTCAGTGAGGATCAGGGCCATCTCGAGCATGTTCTGGCAGTAGAACGCGATCCAGGCCGTCCCGTCTGCCTGTTCCAGCGAGCCGCCGGTGGGCAATTGGGCGCTGCGGTCGAAGACGCCGATGTTGTCCAGCCCGAGAAAGCCGCCGGCAAAGACATTGCGCCCGGCAGGATCCTTGCGGTTCACCCACCAGTTGAAGTTGAGCATCAAGGCCTGAAAGGACTGCTCGAGGAACCGCAGGTCAGCCCGGCCGAGCGACCGTTCGTATTTGTACAGCCAGAGCGTGGCCCAGGCATGTACCGGCGGATTGACGTCGCTGAAGTTCCACTCGTAGGCGGGGATCTGTCCGTTGGGGTGGAAATAGAGGCTGCGCAGCATCAGCAGCAACTGTTCCTTGGCAAAATCGAAATCCACCAGTGACAGGGCAACTGTGTGGAAGGCCAGGTCCCAGGCCGCATACCACGGGTACTCCCACTTGTCGGGCATGGAGATGATGTCGGCGTTGAGCATGTGGAACCACTCGGTGTTGCGCACATCCTTGCGAGCGGATTCGCGCAGGGGATGCCCCTTGTGTTCCAGCAGCCATTGCTCCACGTCAAAATAATAGTATTGCTTGCCCCAGAGCATCCCCGCCAGGGCCTGGCGGTGTACCCTCCGCTGGTCCTCGTTCAACGACTGCGGCGTGATCCGCTGGAAGAATTCATCGGCCTCCGCTATCCGGCTTTTGAAGGTTTTTTCAAAGCCGGTGAACGCCTTGTTCATCGAGGCGGCGGCAAGACGCAGGCGGATTGTCTGGCTGCCGCCCCCGTCCACGTCGAGCATGTAATGGGCAGCCGCTTTGGTGCCGGTCTTGGCAGGATTAACCGCATCCGCCTGTCCGGCTATGAGCACGGTGTGAAACCCGTCCTTGACATAAGGCGAACTGTTGGGCTGGTTCCAGAGGAGTCGGCTGTTGCTTTCGTTCTCGGTGAACAGGAGCTCAGGGGCGCCATCGCAGTGGAGCCAGTGCTCGCCCACAGTTCAGGATGGGCCGCCTGAATGAGGCCAGGCGCGGCCTGACGCAGGGAGGGCTTAAGTGAGTCGCCTCTCCATGACCAGGTGTTGCGGAACCAGAGGGTCGGCAGCAGGCGGAGCCGGGCCGTTTCCGGACCGCGGTTATGGACGGTGATCCGGATAAGCACATCATCCGGGCCTTCCTTGGCGTATTCCACAAACACGTCAAAATAGCGGTCGTCGTCGAAGACGCCGGTGTCGAGCAGTTCGTACTCGAACTCCTCCCGCGACCGTTGCCGGTTCTTCTCGATTAAATCCTGATAGGGAAACTCCCGCTGGGGATACTTGTAGAGGTACTGCATGTAGGAGTGGGTGGGCGTGCTGTCGAGGTAGAAGTAGTACTCCTTGACATCCTCGCCATGGTTGCCCTCGCTGTTGGTCAGGCCGAACAGGCGCTCTTTGAGGATTGGGTCACGTTCGTTCCACAGCGCCAAAGCAAAACACAATCGCTGTTTGTCATCGCAGATGCCGCCCAGGCCGTCCTCACCCCACCTGTAGGCCCGTGAGCGCGACTGTTCATGGGAAAAGTACGCCCAGGCATTGCCATCTTCGCTGTAGTCTTCGCGAACCGTGCCCCACTGCCGCTCGCTGAGGTACGGTCCCCATTTTTTCCAGGAAATACCCGCATCGCGGGCCTCGTTCAGCCGCTTTTGTTCCGTGACGTCGATGATCCTTGATTTTGCCATAAGTCTTTCCTCCTTGTAGGATTGATTACTTATACCGATCAATCAACTATCCGTGTGTCATGGCCCGCTGGTTCTTCGGGGCTATTGTTGTGGTTTTTTGTCTCCCTGTAATCGCTGGAAGAAGATGTGGAATCTATCGCAGAGGTTTTCCTGTACCCAGATCTCAACACTCCGCAGTCATTGCGCCTATTATAAATCACATCCATACAATAGTATAGGGTCAGGCAGGATGTTCCCTTTTCCCTCCCACCCCATTACGTCGCCTGAGGTTACAACCGCCGCCCTGATTATGGCGGGGTTATTCCACGCGAATAAAATGGTCCTCCGTGTAAAATGGGAGTATTTTTTTTTAAATTCATTTACGATACTAGCAGATTGCCTGTCGCGGAACCATTGTCAGGAATCTTTCCGGGTTTGGCGCCTGGCTTGAGGCGCGCTCGATCCCGTGCGCAACCTGCATGCCAGAAAGCAAGGCGGGCAAAAAGGCCGGGCGGCTGGCGGTCCTCGAATCTGGCGACATGCAATTCATGGAACAAGGGGATGGTCCCCACGCAATTATCTTCAGAAGAGAGCGGTTCATGGCAAGTGTGGCAGCGTTTCTCAATGCACAACCCTTCATTGCCCTGTTCCTGGTCATCGGCCTTGGCTATGCCGCAGGCCAAATCAGGATTGGCGGGTTGTCGCTCGGCATCGGCGCGGTGCTCTTTGTCGGCCTCGCCGTGGGCGCGATAGCGCCAAAGTCCGCTCCCCCAGGCCTCCTGGGCACGGTCGGCCTGGTGCTCTTCCTCTACGGCATCGGCATTCAGTACGGCCGGGACTTCTTCAAGGGGTTGATAAGTCCCTTCGGCATGAAGGCCAATGGCCTGGCCGCGCTGGCGGTGCTCATGGCCTGCGTGGCCACGGCGGCCATGACCCGGTTCTTTGGCCTGGCCCCGGACTTTGTCGCCGGCATGTTCGCCGGTGCCCTGACCAGCACTTCCACCCTCCAAGCGGCGATGGATGCCTCGGGCAGCAACAACCCGGCCGTGGGCTATGCCATCGCCTATCCGATCGGCGTGTTCGGCCCCATTCTCTGCTTCTTCCTCGCCAAGCTGCTGCTCCGGCCCTTCATAGAGATCCCGCCGCCCAATCGTCTGGTCGCGGCCGAAATCCGGGTGGGCGACCGGGGACTGACCGGCAGGACGGTGGTTGAACTGTTGGAGAATGCGCCCGAGGGCATTGACCTGTTGTTTGTGCGGCGGGCAGGCATCAACATGATTCCGGAGCCAACGCTCGAGTTGCGGGCGGATGACGTGCTCGCGGTGGCCGGTTTCCCCGAAATCCTGGAAAAACTTGAGGCCGGGTCGGAGATCGAGGCCCGGGCGGACCGCCGCCATCTCGATTACCTGCGGGTGTTTGTTTCCAAGCCCGCCTTCATCGGCATGCGCCTGGCCGACCTGCCCCTGCCCGAGGGTGTGGCGGTCAAGATCATCCAGGTGCGGCGCGGCGACGTGGATCTGCTGCCAAAACCCGAGCTGCGCATCGAGTACGGCGACCAGCTGGGTGTGCTCGTCGAGTCGGCGCAGAGCAAGCAGGTGAGCCGGTTTTTTGGCGATTCGATCAAGGCGGAAACGGAATTCAGTTTCGTCTCCCTGGCCCTTGGTATGGTCCTGGGGGCGCTGGTCGGGCTGGTCCCCATTCCCTTTCCCCTGGTTGGCAGCATCAAGCTCGGGGCCGCGGGCGGCCCGCTGATCGTGGCCCTAATCCTGGGCTATTTCGGCCGCCTCGGCCCGTTCAACTGGCGCATGCCCATGGTGGCCAACACCATTCTGCGCAATTTCGGCTTGACCCTGTTCCTGGCCGGAGTCGGGCTTTCCTCCGGGGCACCGTTTGTCCGCAACATCAGCGGGGCAGGGCTTTCCATGCTCTTTGGCGGCCTGGTGGTGCTGCTGACGGCGGTGCTTTCCGTGCTGCTGGTCGGCCACTTTGTCTTGCGGATGCGGTTTGACGACCTGCTCGGCATCGCCAGCGGCGCGACCGGCAACCCGGCTATCCTCGCCTACGCCAATCAGCTGGCACCGTCGGGCAGGCCGGACCTTACCTATGCCATGATCTTTCCCGGCATGGGGACCATCCTCAAGATCATCGCGGTGCAGGTGATGCTCGCCATGGCGGGCGGCGCCGTGCCGCCGCCCTGAGCAAGCGATCATGACGACATGCAGAACAACCCGTGGGGAGAACGATATGGATGAGGTGAAGCGTATGGGCAACAGGTTGACTGGTCGGCGCTGCGGCGCCGCATGGATCGTTTGCGGCCTGGTGCTCGCGATGGCGCTTGCGCTCTCCGCCTGCAAAAAGGAAAGGCAGGCAGCGGCGCCGGTGGTGCCGGTGGTGGAAGTCGTGCAGGTAGCGCAGCGGGATGTGCCTATCTACAGGGAGTGGGTCGGGTCGCTGGACGGCTCGATCAACGCGGTCATCCGGCCGCAGGTGACCGGGTACCTGATCCGCCAGAACTACAAGGAAGGCGAGCAGGTGAAGAAAGGGCAGATTCTCTTTGAGATCGACCCCCGCACCTTCCAGGCCGCGGTCAACCAGGCCAAGGCTTCCCTGGACCAGGCCAGGGGTGACCTGGCCCAGCAGGAGGCCAGTTCCATCACCGCCAAGGCCGATTTGGCCCGGGTACGGCCGCTGGCGGAGAAGAACGCAGTCTCCAAGAAGGACCTGGATGACGCCATTGGCCGCGACCTGGGCGCGAGCGCAGGAGTTGCCAAGGCCAGGGCGGGTGTCGCCGCCGCTGCCGCCAATCTGGAGAAGGCCGAGCTTGATCTCGAGTTCACCCGGATCACCTCGCCGGTGGACGGCGTCGCCGGCATCGCCAAGACCCAGCTGGGCAATCTGGTCAGCCCGTCCATGCAGGAGGAACTGACCTCGGTCTCTGCGCTCGACCCGATCAAGGCATATTTCAACATCAGCGAGCAGGAGTATCTGAAATACGCCCAGTCCTACAACCGGGTGGGCCGGCAGCCGCTGGAACTCATCCTCGCCGATGGCGTCACCTATGCGCACAAGGGGCAGATGGCCCTGGCCGACCGGCAGATGAATCCCACCACCGGCACCTTCAAGATAGGCTCGCTCTTCCCCAACGCCGACAACCTGCTTCGGCCCGGGCAGTACGGCCGCATCCGAGCCATGGTCAGCGAGAACAAGGGGGCGCTGCTCGTGCCCCAGCGGTCGGTCACCGAGATACAAGGGCGGTATATGGTTGCGGTGGTGGGCGCGGACAGCAAGGTCGAGGTGCGGCCGGTGCAGGTCGGCGAGCGCATAGGCCCCGAATGGGTCATCGACCATGGCCTGAAGCCCGGCGAGCAGGTGGTGGCCGAGGGCGTGCAGAAGGTCCGGCCCGGCATGACGGTGACGACCAAACCGTTTGCCGCCGACAAGCCTGCGTCCCCGGCCGCCAAAGCGGACAAGGGGTGAGCCATGGCCAGATTCTTCATCAACCGGCCCATTGTGGCCATGGTCTTGTCCATCCTGATGGTGATCGTCGGCCTGGTGGCCATGTCCGGTCTGCCCATGGCGCAGTTTCCGGACATCGTGCCGCCGGAGATCAAGGTCAACGCCACCTACACCGGCGCCGACGCCCTGACGCTCGAGCAGGCGGTGGCCACGCCCATTGAGCAGCAGATGTCAGGCGTGGACAACATGAACTACATGTATTCCATCAACGCCAATAACGGCCAGACCACCCTGACCGTCAACTTCGACATCAAGACCGACCCCAACACCGATCAGTTGCTGGCCCAGATGCGCAAGGGCCAGGCCGAGTCACAGCTGCCGGCGGATGTGCGCAACTACGGGGTCACGGTGCAGAAGTCCACCTCCTCGCCGTTGATCATGTTCGCGCTCTATTCGCCAAACGGCACCTTTGACAACGTCTTTCTCGCCAACTACGCCTACATCAACATCAACGACCAGATGACCCGGATCAAGGGCATCGCCTCGGTCACCGTCTTCGGCGCCGGCCAGTACGCCATGCGGCTGTGGGTCAAGCCCGATCAGCTGGCCAAGCTCAATATCACCATCCCCGAGATCGTCAACGCGGTCAATGCCCAGAACACGGTCAACCCGGCCGGCCAGGTAGGGGCCGAACCCGTGCCCGAGGGCCAGGAGTTCACTTATGCGGTCCGCGCCCAGGGCCGGCTCCAGACCGAAGAGGATTTCGGCAACATCGTCCTGCGCGCCAACTCGGACGGCTCGCTGGTGCATCTGAAGGATGTGGCCAGGATGGAACTGGGCGCCCAGACCTACAGCCTGGAAGGCCGGCTCGACGGCAAGCCGAGCGCCCTGCTTGCCCTCTACCAGATGCCCGGCACCAACGCGGTCGAGGCGGCAGCCGGGGCCAGGCGGTTGATGGAGGAACTGAAGACGCGTTTTCCCGCTGACCTGGAGTATGTTGTCAGCCTGGACACCACGCTCGCGGTCACCGAGGGCATCAACGAGATCAAGCACACCCTGATCGAGGCCCTGGCGCTGGTGATCCTGGTGGTGTTTATCTTCCTGCAGGGATGGCGGGCCACGCTCATTCCGCTCCTGGCCGTACCGGTGTCGCTGGTCGGCACCTTCATGCTCTTTCCCCTGTTCGGATTTTCCATCAACACCCTGTCCCTGTTCGGGCTGGTGCTGGCCATCGGCCTGGTGGTGGATGACGCCATCGTCGTGGTCGAGGCGGTGGAGCATCACATCGAGCACGGGCTGTCGCCCAAGGAGGCCACCTTCAAGGCCATGGAGGAAGTGTCCGGGCCGGTTATCGCCATCGCCATCATCCTGACCGCGGTGTTCGTGCCCACGGCCTTCATCCCGGGCATCACCGGCCGGCTTTACCAGCAGTTCGCCCTGACCATCGCCATCTCGGTGCTGATTTCGGCCCTGAATGCGCTGACGCTGAGCCCGGCCCTCTGCGCCATGCTGCTCAAGCCCAAGACCAAGGGCAGCGGGCCGCTGCAGCGGTTTTACGACTGGTTCAACCAGATGTTCAGCCGGGCCACCGGCGGCTATGTCGGCATCTGCCGGATCGCGGTGCGCAAGAGTCTGATCAGCCTGCTCTTTCTTGTCGGCATGGTGGCTGCGGCCGGGCTGTTCGGCAAATCCGTGGCCACCGGGTTCCTGCCCGAGGAGGACCAGGGCTACATCTTTGCCGGCGTGCAGCTGCCCGACGCCGCCTCGCTGCAGCGGACGCGCGAGCTCACCACCCAGGCCGAGGCCCTGATCATGGCCACGCCCGGAGTGAAATTCTGCACCTCGGTCATCGGCTACAGCATGCTCAGCCAGGTGACCAACACCTACAGCTCCTTCTTCTTCATCACCCTGGAGGAGTGGGCCCTGCGGCACAAGCCGGAAGAACAGTACACAGCCATCAAGAACGAGCTGAACAGGAAGCTCGGTTCGCTCACCGGCGCCGTGGGCTTTGCCTTCTCGCCGCCGGCTATCCCCGGCATCGGCACCTCGGGCGGGGTCACCTTCCTGCTCGAGGACCGGGCCGGCAAGGATCTGGACTTCCTTGCCGCCAATGTGACCAGGTTTCTCGAAGCGGCCCGGAAGCGGCCCGAACTGGTCAGTGTCAGCTCGACCTTCCGCCCGACCGTGCCCCAGCTCTTTGTCGAGGTCGACCGCGACAAGGTGCTTAAGCAGGGAGTCAATATCAATGATGTCTATAAGACCCTGCAGAGTTTCATGGGCAGCGGTTTCATCAACTACTTCAACCGGTTCGGCCGCCAGTGGCAGGTTTTTGTCCAGGCCGAGGGCGAGTACCGCACCAACATCGAGAACATCGGCCAGTTCTACGTGCGCAACGCCAAGGGCGAGACCGTGCCGCTCTCGGCTCTGACCACGATCCGCACCATTGCCGGGCCCGAGTTCACCATGCGCTACAACCTCTACCGCGCCGCCCAGATCAACGCCAGCGCCGCGCCCGGCTACAGTTCGACCCAGGCCATGCAGGCCCTGGAGGCGGTGTTCGCCGAGACCATGCCCGCGGAGATGGGCTTTGACTACATGGGCATGTCCTACCAGGAGTGGCAGGCGCTGAAAGGCGTCTCGCCCATGGTGATCTTCGCCTTCTCCCTGCTGTGTGTCTTTCTTATCCTGGCGGCCCAGTACGAAAGCTGGTCACTGCCCTTTTCCGTACTTCTGGCCACGCCCATCGCCGTGGCCGGGGCCTTTGGCGCCCTGCTGCTGCGCGGCCAGGAGAACAACGTCTATGCCCAGATCGGCCTGGTGATGCTGATCGGGCTGTCGGCCAAGAACGCCATCCTCATCGTCGAGTTCGCCAAGATGGAGTACGACAAGGGCCGGCCGCTGCTTGACGCCACCCTGGAGGGGGCCAGGTTGCGGCTGCGGCCGATCCTGATGACCTCGTTCGCCTTTATCCTCGGCTGCGTGCCGCTGGCCATTGCCACCGGCGCCGGCGCAGTCTCGCGGCAGGTGATGGGCACCGCAGTCATCGGCGGCATGGTGGCCGCCACCTTGCTTGGCATTT
>JBGSPP010000038.1:0-16796 GCA_041738515.1 Desulfobulbus sp. | reverse complement strand
CTTTCAGGAGGTGGATATCGTCGGCATCACCCGCCCCTGCACCAAGCACAACTATCTGGTCAGCGAGCCCGAGGATCTGGTGCCGGTGCTGCGCGAGGCCTTCTACCTCGCGGCCTCCGGCCGGCCTGGCCCGGTGCTGGTGGATCTGCCCAAGGATATCATCGCCTCCCTGATCGCCTTTCCGCCGAAGAAACCGATCAAGATGCAGACCTACCAGCCCAACGTCAACCCCCACCCCAACCAGGTGGAGAAAGCCTGCCACGCCTGTCTCAAGGCTAAGCGGCCGGTGCTCTACGTCGGCGGCGGTGTCATCCTCTCCGGCGGCAACGAGGAACTGACCCGGCTGGCCAGGCGGCTGAACATCCCGGTGACCATGACCCTCATGGGCCTGGGGGCATTCCCCGGTACGGATTCCCTGTCGCTGGGCATGCTCGGCATGCACGGCAGCTATGCCGCCAACATGTCGGTGGCCAAGAGCGACCTGCTGATTGCTGTGGGCGCGCGCTTTGACGACCGGGTCACCGGCCGGCTCGACGCCTTCGCCCCTCAGGCCAAGATCATCCACATCGACATCGACCCCTCCTCGATCAGCAAGAACGTCGGCGTCGACATCCCTATCGTCGCCGACTGCACGCGGGCACTCCAGGCCATGAACGCCTGGCTGGACAAGTCCGAAGAATTCAAGCAAAAAGAGGTGGCCGAGCACCACCAGCCCTGGGTCGATCAGGTCAGGGAATGGGACGCCAAGCATCCACTGGCGTACATGGATGCCGGCGAAATCATCAAGCCCCAGTATGTGATCGAAAAATTGCATGAACTGACCGGCGGTGACGCCATCATCACCACCGAGGTTGGCCAGAACCAGATGTGGGCAGCCCAGTTCTACAAGTTCAACCACCCGCGCCGGTTGCTCACCTCGGGCGGCCTCGGCACCATGGGCTACGGTCTGCCCGCGGCCATTGGGGCGCAGATGGCTTTTCCCGAAGCCACGGTCATCGACGTTGCCGGCGACGGCTCGATCCAGATGAACATCCAGGAACTGGCCACGGCCCGGGAATGCGGGGCGCCGGTCAAGATCGCCATTCTCAACAACAACTACCTCGGTATGGTGCGGCAGTGGCAGGAACTGTTCTACAACCGCCACTACGCCTCCACGGTCATGGAGTTCACCCCGGATTTCGTCGCCCTGGCCCAGGCTTATGGCGCGGTCGGCCTGCGCGCCAAGACCAAGGCCGAGGTCGAGCCGGTGATCAGGGAGGCGCTGGCCGTAAAGAATGTGGTAATCATGGATTTCTCCATTCACCGCGAGGAAGGCGTGTTCCCGATGGTGCCCGCCGGCAAGGCCACCACCGAGATGCTTCTGGTGTAAGGCGACCAGGCAGGCGAGAACAACCGTGCGCCGAAGACGGCGCCTTGAACCGACTCATCACGTCGAACAGGATCAACGACCATGAAACACACCCTTTCCGTGCTTCTTCGCAACAAACCAGGCGCTCTCTCCAGGGTGACCGGGCTCTTCAGCGGCCGCGGCTTCAACATCGAGAGCCTCTGTGTGGCCGAAACCTATGACCCGCAGGTCTCCTGCCTGACCGTGGTCACCCGGGGCGAGGAAGCGATCATCGAGCAGGTCACCAAACAGTTGCACAAGCTGATCGACGTCATCAAGGTCAACGACGTCAGCGAGGGCGAGTTTGTCGAGCGGGAGATGGCCCTGATCCGGGTCAAGGCCGAGGCCGGCACCCGGGCAGAGGTACTGCGGATCATCGACATCTTCCGCGGCAAGGTGGTGGATGTCAGCCCCAACTCCTATGCGCTTGAGATCACCGGCTCGGATTCCAAGATCAAGGCGGTGATCGATATCCTGCGGCCGATCGGGATCAAGGAAATCGTCCGCACCGGTAAGATCGCCATGGTGCGCGCCCCGAAAAAATAACCGCCGCGCCCAACCCGGCGCGACCCGGCTGGTCCCCCTCTTCCTGGAATCCCCATGCAGAACATTGAACTCCCCCTGGCCCGCGAAGGGTTTCCCTTCATTTGCTTCAGCGGCTTTGCCACCCTGATCTTCGCTGTGATGGGCCTGCCCGTTCCCACCCTGCTCTGCCTGGCGCTCACCGGGTTTACCACCTACTTTTTCCGCGACCCGTCGCGGGTCCTGCCCGAGGAAACGGGGGCTATCGTCTGCCCTGCCGACGGCAAGGTCATTGTCGCCCGTGAGATCGAGGACGACCGCTTCCTCAAGGCGCGGGTGATGAAGATCTCGATCTTCATGAACGTCTTCAACGTCCACGTCAACCGCATCCCGCTCACCGGCACGGTGGAACGGGTCGTCTTCTCGCCGGGCCGGTTCTACGCCGCCGACAAGGACAAGGCCGTGCTCCATAACGAGTTCTGTGCGGTGACCATCGCCACCCCGAACAACCTGCGTTACGCTGTGGTGCAGATCGCCGGCCTGATCGCCCGCCGCATCGTCTGCCGGGCCGAACCCGGCGATCGGGTGACGGCCGGCCAGCGCTTCGGCCTGATCCGCTTCGGTTCCCGCGTCGACCTCTACCTGCCGTCCACGGTACGGTTGGCCGTCCGCGAGGGCCAGATGGTCAGGGCCGGCGAAACCGTCCTCGCCCTTCTCGATCAGGCCGATCAGGCCACCGAAGCACCGCACCAATAAAGATTCCTTTGCCTGAACCGGCCTTGTCCCGTATAATGGCAACCAGCCAATCTGACGCGATTTGAACGATGTTTCGCGCCGAAATCAGCCTGTTTGCCACAGGCGGGCGACCACGGCGGAACACTGTGCAACCAGCGCCGGGCCACCCCTGAACACCCGCAAGCCGGTGCACCCGGCCTGGAACCGACCATGGAAAACACCACCTCGCCCAACCGCTTTTACGTCGTTCCCTGCATGCTGACCGTCTGCAGCCTGTTTAGCGGCTTCTATTCGATCATCTCCGCGATCAATGGACACTTTGTCGCCGCCGCCGTCGCCATCCTGGTGGCCGGCGTCTTCGACGGCCTGGATGGCCGGGTCGCGCGCATGACCGGATCGACCTCCACCTTCGGCATGGAGCTCGACAGCCTCTGCGATATGGTCGCCTTTGGCGTCGCCCCCGGTATACTCGCCTATCTCTGGGCCCTGACGCCCTACGGCCGCTACGGCTGGCTGGCTGCCTTTCTCTACGTGGCCGCCACCGCCCTCCGCCTGGCCCGGTTCAACTCCCAGACCGTGGCCAGCCCAAGCCACGACTTCACCGGCCTGCCCTGTCCGGCCGCGGCCGGCGTGGTCGCCACCGCCGTCCTCTTCAGCAGTGACGTCTTCAAGACCACGGACACGGTCCAGCACGTTTCCCTGCTGGTGCTGGTCTACATCCTTTCCTATCTGATGATCTCGACGCACCGGTATTCGAGCTTCAAGCACCTGGACATCCCCAAGGAAAAACGTTTTCAGCTGATCATTGGCCTGATCCTGCTGGTGATCCTGCTGGCCAGCGACCCACCCAAGACGCTCTTCCCCGCACTCTTTCTCTACATCCTTTCCGGCCCGGCGATAGCCCTCTACGGCCGCGTAAAAGGGAAAAAGCTCAAAGCCGCCAAACAAGAACAGTCGCCGCTGTAGTCTGCCAGCCACCTCCGCGCATCACCAATCCCGTGCGCATCACCGGTGGCAGCGCCCGGGGTCGCCGACTGGCCGCGCCCAAGGCGGGCGTCGAATCCATTCGTCCGACCTGCGACCGGGTGCGGGAAGCCCTGTTCAACATCCTCGGCCAGCGGACTTCGGGCAGCATCTGTCTCGACCTGTTTGCCGGCACCGGGGCCATCGGCGTCGAGGCCCTGAGCCGTGGCGCCGACTTTGTCCTCTTCGTCGACCAGTCACTGGAGGCTGGACGGCTGATCGCAGCCAACCTGCAGGCCTGTTTCCAAAAGCCCAGAGCGGCCTTCGTTCGCCTCAATCTGGCCACTGCCCGCTCCCTTCTCTCCCTCCGCCCAGGCCTTCCGCCCGACGCCCTGATCGACCTGGTCTTCATGGATCCGCCCTACCAGAAAAAACTGGCGGACCGCTCGCTGGCAATGGTAGAAGAAAGCGGCCTGCTCGCACCCGAAGCCCTGGTCCTGGTCGAGGAGCACCGAAACGCCGTGTTGCCGGACAGGGTTGGCCTGCTCAGCCTGACCGATCGCCGCCGCTACGGCGAGACCGGCCTGTGGTTATACCAACGGCAAAGCAAACAGTACTGACCCCCCATGGACGAATTGTATCAACCACCTAGGGAAGGCGGCAAACCGCAACCTTCCATCGCCCTCTACCCGGGCACCTTCGACCCCATCACCAACGGGCACATCGATATTATCCGGCGCGGACTGCACCTGTTCGACAAGATCATTGTCACCATCGCCATCAACGCCCAGAAAACGCCGCTGTTTTCGCTGGAAGAACGCTGCCGCCTGATTAGTGAGAGTTTTCTTGAGTTCAACGGCCGGGTCGAAGTCAGCTTCACCGAGGGGTTGATCGTCGAATATGCGCTGAAGAACAATGCCCACGCCATCATCCGCGGACTGCGCGCGGTCTCTGACTTCGACTATGAGTTCCAATTGGCGCTGATGAACCGGAGACTGGAGCGGACGGTGGAGACGGTTTTTCTCATGACCGGGTTCCGCTGGATTTATATCAGTTCCACCGGCATAAAAAATGCCGCCAGGCTGCACGGCAACATCAGCGGGCTGGTGCCCGCCCATGTGGAGCGGGCGCTCAAGGAAAAGTTCGCCTGATGCGGAGAGATGCTTCGGAAAGCCGCGTGGGCCCGACAGCCCCCGATCGCCGCAACCTGCTGGTGCGCTGGGCGGGATGGATGGCGGCGGCGGCCGCGACCTGTTTTCTCTATCCGTTGCTGCGGTTCACCGGTTTCAAGGTCGCCGCCAAACCTCGACTGGTGGAGGTGCCCGCGCCGCTTCCCTTGAGCGGTGTCCACACCAGCCATGATTTTGTCCTCTTTGCCACCGAGGATGGAGGCCGCGCCGTCTCCAGAATCTGCACCCATCTGGGCTGCCGGCTCAACTATCACGAGGACAAGGGGCACCTGGAATGCCCCTGCCACCAGAGCCGGTTCACACCCGAGGGAAAACGATTCGCCGGACCTGCGGAACGGGATTTGCCCGTCTTCGAGGTGACCCAAAAACAGGACGCCGAAGGCCGGACCACCGCCTACGTGGTGCAGCTCTGATGGACACCCCCGGCGGCAACGGATCCCCATTCAATCCATTGCGGCTTGTGCTTGCGTACCGGTGGGGCGGGGCCTCGCTGATCAGCCTCTTCCTCTCCATCCTCTCGGGCATCGTCGTTGCCCTCCAATATGACCTGGGCGAACCGTTCTACTCGACCAGCACCATCGAGCTGGTCGTCCCCTACGGCAGCTTCTGGCGAGCGCTGCACTATTATTCCAGCCAGGCCTTTTTCCTTCTCCTGCTGGCCCACCTGGCGGTGGTGCTGTGGCAGAACGAGGCCAACTATCAACGGACCGCCTGGGTACGGCTCTGCGCCACCCTGCCCTGCGGCCTGCTGCTGCTGTTCACCGGCTATGTGCTGCGGGGCGACGCCACCGGCGAGGCGGCCGGGGCCATTGCCAGCCACATCTGCCTGTCGATTCCCCTGATCGGCGGGGGCCTGAACGATCTGCTGTTCGACCTCGGCGACAGCGGCGTGCGCAAAGTCTACGTCCAGCATGTGATCGGCCTGGTGGTGCTGGGTGGAATGGCGGTCTGGCCGCACCTGCGCCGCTATACCGCCCGCTGGCGCAATCATCTGGTGCTGATCCTGTGCACCGCGCTGCTGTCGGCCCTGGTCGCGGCCCCGATGGAACCGGATCGCCCCGGCCTGCTGTTCATCGCCGGACCCTGGTTTTTCCTTGGCTTGCAGGAACTGCTGCGCTTTCTGCCGGCCCTCCTCGCCGGGGTGGTCTTTCCCCTGATCCCCCTGCTGCTGCTCTTCCTGCTGCCGACCGCAACCCCTCCCCGCCGTCGCTGGCTGCTGGCCATCCTGCTCTGGCTCCTGGCCTATACGGCTCTGACCTGGTTCTGCTTGGAGCGTATCTGAGTAACCTCCTCTCCCTCCTCCCCGCCCTTGTCCGGTCCGCTCAATCAACCCGCAGCAGCGTCAGCCGTTCCGGGGCGAGAAAGCGATCCAGCAGGGCCTCTCCATCAAGACTGTCGAGGGCGGTGACCTCGGCGCGAGCCATCTCGCCATAGACCGCCTCCACGGTCGCGCCGTAACCGGCGAGACTGAATTGCCGTTTGAGCAACTGCTGGTTGTCAGCCATCCCCGCTTGCAGAACTGAGGGTTCCGGCAGGGCCGAGGGCAGGACATGGGCGATGTCCGCCGGGGACTTGGTCAGACGCCGCAGGATAGTCTCCTGCATAGCCTCGTCGAGCCTGCCGAAGTCCACCCGGCCGTGCCTCGTCCAGGCCCCGAGCAACCGCTCCAGGTCCCCCGGGGCCGGAATTCGGCCGTAGGCAGCGAGATTGCATGCCAGTCCCGCCCGGGCAGCCTCGGTGATCCGCTCCTGGCCCAGCCAGGCCACCGGCACGTCAAGGCGTTCATAGGTCCAGGGGAGGACAATGCCCGCCCGTTGAAAACCGGCGGTGATCTCCGGCAGATCGCGGCCGCAGACCGGCACCCCCAAAGTCCAGGGTTCAAGAAAGGCCATACCGAAACCTTCAGCCACGCTGGTGGTGACCGCGGCGCTGGCCTGGCTGAGCAGCTCAATAAAATTGACATCCAGACCGCCTGGACAGGCAAATCGTACCGGCAGCTGCAACGCCGACGCCACAGCCTGCCAGCGATGAAAACGCACCAGCTCGCGGGGGTTCTCTGGCGCCGAGGTCACGGCAAATCTGGTCTCTTTCCCGGCCACGGCCGACCAGAGGAGAAACTCTCCAAGGTTTTTGCGGCGGATGGCGCGCGTCGGGTAAATCCAGAGAGGCCGCCTGCAGTCCATGGCCCTCGGCTGCGGCCGCTCGCCGAGATCCACCGGATTGGGCAGAAGGTGGAGTTGTTCGTCGGCAAGCCCTGACTCGCGCAGAAACCTGGCGTCCCGACTGTTCAACACCGCGTAATGGAGGTGTTCGGCCAGCGGATACAGAACCCGAAACAGCTGCGTTCTGTCGCCTGCCGCCATCTCGGCCAGCATCCGCTTGAAATTGCCTGGACGACCATCCTCGGCAAAATCATGGATATGGAACAGCACCCGTTCGCCGCTCCGGGCCAGTTCGAACAGAGCGAGCGGCAGGATCAGGCTTTTGCCGAGGCTGTGATTGTGCACATGCCAGAGATCGGGAATGCCCCCCAGGGCTTCCGTGGCGGCCCGCCGCATCGCCTTGACTAGCTCCGCGGGACTGGTCCCGGGCCGATTCTCCTCGTACTGCAGTCCGGGGACGACCCGCCAGAGTCCGGGAAAATCAGCCGCGGGCGGCTGGCCGGTGAGCACCACGGTGGAGACGCCCCGGTCGTGGAGGCAGTTCTGCAGATGGCTGATGACCCGGGTGACGCCGCCCCCCTGGAGGTGATAATGCACGATCGCAACCCGCATCAGGCGCCCTCCCCAGCTCGGAGCAAGGCAGCTGTCTTTGGGTGCGAGTCGCCGACCAGGCCGAACTTGAGCCGGTAGGCGCCCAGCGTCTCCATGGGCGGCCGTTCCTGTTCGTCGATCCGGTGCTCCTGCCATTGACACTGCCCATCCTGTCGAAAAAACTGCCGCAACACCCTCTCTTCCAGCGCCGGCTCAGACAGTACGCCTCGCTGCCGTAACCTGCGGCTTACCACCCGCAGGATGGCAAAGGCCATCCGCCCCAATTCGCGGTTGCTTCGATGGCGATGGCGCCGCTCATCCAGGTCGACCTGGGCCAAGGCATCCAATCCGCAGCGGGCTTGGAGGTCAATGAGGTGGGCAGTCTCTACCCCGTATCCCACCGGGAAAGGCAAGGCCTGCAATATCTCCCGGCGGGCCGCGCACTCGCCGGCCAGCGGCTGGATAATTGCTGCCAGCTCAGGGAAAAACAGGGAAAACAGTGGCCGGACGAGCAGTTCGGTCACCCTGCCGCCCCCTTGGTCGCCGCTCCTGCCCCGCTGGATCCGAGGCCGGTCGTAGAAGGCCTTGACATAACCGATGTCCTCCGCTTCCAGCAAAGGACCGAGCAGGCCGGTCACGAATCGTCTTTCCATATTGGCGATATCACCGTCGAGAAAGATCAGGATGTCCCCCTTGAGCTGATACAGTGCCTTCCACAGGTTTTCGCCCTTGCCGCGGAATGCGCCCTCCCGGGGCAGGATGTCAGCGGCCCGGTAAACGTCGGCCCCTGCCGCGGCCGCCAGTTCGAGGGTGCGGTCAGAGGAGCCGGAATCAATCACCGCAATCTCATCGAGTAAGGGGGCGCGTGTGCGCAGTTCCGAGGCAAGCACCCTGACCAGGGGGCCAATGGTGCGGGATTCATTCAGGGTCGGGATACAGAGGGAGATGGTCAGCCCCCTGCCTTGCTTGCGCCGCATCAGGGCATCGATATCGGTGAAACGGGAATGGTGGAAGGTTTTTGTTTGCAGCCATCGGCTCGTTGAGTCCATGCCATTCCCTGTTGAATTTTCGCCAGCCCCCGATTGGGGCGGGCAATGCTCCGCCTGGGATGATCGTCATCCTTGGCATTATCAGTGTAAAGGGGTCACAAAATAAGGTCAATCAGTGAGAGGTAGGTCTCCATGAGAGGTATTCTTAATTGGGCGTACGTTTTTTCTTGGATAAATTTTTAATAAATGAGGTAATATTGACACGTCAAGACTGGGGCACTGACTGTTTTTTGCCGATACAGTCTTTTCTACTATTTTTATGCAACCCGAGTTGTATTCCATTGAAATTGCTTACCATGGCCCACATACACCTGACATGACAACCCCTCTCTCGTGCAAACTGCTTATTTTTGAAGACGATCCCGCCATTCGCGGCATGCTCGTGGCCTACTTTACCGCCCAGGGCGCCACTGTGGCGGCGGCGCCGGACGGCAGGGACGCCTTGGCTCGCATCCAGGCGGAGCGTCCGGAAATCATCATCCTCGACGTGGTCATGCCGCATCAGGACGGCCTGACCGTTCTGCAGCAGCTGCGGCAGGTCGACACCTGCACTCCGGTGATCATGCTGACCGAGCGAAGCGGTGTCGATGACAAGGTGACCGGACTGGACTTCGGCGCCGATGATTACGTCACCAAACCCTTCAGCCCCAAGGAACTGCTGGCCCGAGTCAGGGTTCAGGTCCGCCGCAACAGCCCCAACGGCGAAAGCAAGAGCCCGCCGTTGACCATCGGCCCGGTCACCATCACTCCCGCGACCAGGGAGGCGAATCTGCCCGACCAGTCCCGCATTCCCCTGACCAAGACCGAATTCGACCTGCTCCATTACCTGGCAGCCAGAGTTATGACTGTTGTCCCCCATGGCGAACTGCTCAAGGAAGTCATGGGCTACGAACCGGATACCGAGACCAAGTCGCTGGTCATGCACATTGCCAATATTCGCCGCAAACTGGACATTGCCTGCCCCAAAGCCTTGAGCATCAAGGCTGTTGCCGGCGTCGGCTACAAAATCGTCCCTGGAGATCTCCCATGATGTTCACACCTTCCCGATCAAACCGCCGGACCGGTCGGATCTCCCTTGTTTCCGCCTCGCTACTGTTCCTTGGAACCTTGATGACGCTGCTCCTGCCGTCCGTTGGCGCCTTGGCTCGGGAAACGGGCCATCGCCTGATCCCCCTGTATGTAGCCGCTGACACCAACCTGATCCAAATCGCCAGGAAGTATTGCCGTGACGGCAATGACTGGAGGGAGATCGCCCGCATCAACAAGCTCTCCGAGCCCTATCTCATCTATCACGATTCCACCATCCAGGTGCCGCTGTCGATGCTGGTCACCGAACCCTTGAGCGCCCGGGTGGCCGCCGTTAACGGCTCGGCCTCGCTGCTCGGCGAGGGCGAGCAGAACACCCCCCTGCGCAAGGACGACACCCTGGCCGCGGGTCAGACCGTGGTCACCGGTCCGGACGGCTATACCCACCTGATTCTGCCGGACAACACCTATACCCGCATCGAACCGGATTCCCGCTTCACCATCAACTACCTCTTCCGTCTGTCCGACGGCGCCATCAAGACCGACTTCGAACTCAAGAAAGGGAACATCGTTCACTGGATGCGGCAAAAACTCCGTCCCAACGACAGTTTCCAAACCAGAACGCCGATTGCGGTCACCGGCATCCGCGGCACCGAGTACCGGCTAAAAACTGGCGACAGCGGCATCAACTCAGTGGAAACACTGAGAGGCCTGGTCCAGGTCTCGGCCTCGAATCGAACCATCGCCCTGGAAGGGGGCAAGGGTACGAGAATCCGCAAGGGAACTCCGCCTGAAAATCCCAGACTTCTGCCCGATCCGCCCGTGGGAATGTTGGTCGAGCCGCTCTACCGCTCCCTGCCGATCCAAATCAAGGTCCCCGCGCAGCGCAATGCCAAGAAAATCCACCTGCGGATCACCACCGACGAGCAGGGCCAGCAGACCGTTTTTTCCCAGGATGCCGCCCCGGGCGGTAAGTTCTCCATCTTCACCCTGCCCGATGCCGCCTATTTCGCCTTTGTCACCGCCTTCGACGCCGATGGGTTCGAGAGCCGGCCCACCGACCCTCTTCCCCTGACCATCAGAACCAGCCCTCCCGCGCCCATCGTCATCTCACCGAAGAATAACGGTATCCTCTGGGGCAAGCGAGGCGAGATTGAGTGGTTGGGCTCGGATCAGGCCAAGCAGTATGCCATCCAGCTGGCCTCTGATCCGGACTTCAAGAACATCCTCGACCAGCAACAGGTCACCGAACCGAGGTATCTCTCACCGGAGCTGCAACCCGGCCGCTACCACTTCCGGGTGCAGGCCGTGGCTGGTGACGGCTACACCACCCTTTTTTCCATGCCGGTCGCCTGGAAACAGACCGAGGAGCCAGCCATGAAAGGCATGGAGGCCACGGCCAACAACAAGCCGTCCCTGCAATGGCCGGCCATGGCCGAGGGCCTGTCCTATGACCTGCAGGTGGCGGGCGACGAGCAGTTCACCCAACTGATCGTCGATCAGAAGGGACTGCGCGACACCACCTACACCATGGAGCAGAAGCTCGACCCGGGCAAATACTTCGTCCGGTTGCGCGGCGTGGAAAATGGTGCGCCGCAAAGCCCCTGGACTCCCACCCAGACCCTGAACGTCAAGCAAAAGCCGCTTGGCTGGGAGGAAGTGCTCATCGGGGTGGCCGTGATCGGCATCATCCTCCTGTAGCCCGAGGAAGCCGCGCCGGTGGCACAGCGCCTCATAGCACCGGCCTTTGGCTTGTTGCTTCTGATTCTGTTCCACGCCACCGGTTTTGACACGGTCCTGGCCAACAACAGCCTGGACCTGCTGTTCAGGTTGCGTGGCCCACGCCAGCCGGACCAGCGCATCGTCATCATCGGCGTCGATGAACCCAGCCTGCAGCGACTTGGCGCCTGGCCCTTTCCCCGCCGGCTGCATGCCCAGTTGCTTGGTCGTCTGGGCCAGGCAAGCGTCGTTGGCTTCGACTTCCTTTTTCCCGAGCCCGCCGCCGAGGACGACATCCTCAGCACAGCCATGGCCAAAGGCCCGCCGGTGGTCTTGGCCATGGCCCGGGAATTGAGCGGCAACCTGCTGCAGCCGGCCCCCACCCTTTCCGGATACCATGGAGTCGGGCATATAGAAACCATGCTCTCGGGTGACGGCATTGTCCGCCGATTTCAGCCCCGGCAAGAGCACGCGTTGCCAGCCTTCTCAGAGGCATTGCTCCAGGCCTCCGGGATTAAAGCGCGCTCCCATCTCGCCAATACGGCGCCGATCCTCAACTATTACGGTCCGGAAGACACCTTTCTCTCCCTCTCCTACGCCGAGATCCTCGCCGGCCGTTATGCCGTCGAGTTCTTTTCCGGCCGTATCGTCCTGGTTGGCGCCAAGGCCATCGGCCTCCACGATTCCTATGTCACCTCCTTCACTCGGGAGCGCCCCACCCCTGGGGTGGAGATCCAGGCCACCATCCTCGCCAACCTTCTCGAACGCTCCTTCATCCGCGCCCTACCGGCAGCCACATTCCTCGTCGCCGCCCTGATCTGCCTGCTCGCGGTCGCCGTCTGGCCGGCCATGGGAGAGCGAGCCAAGCTGCTGCTCAATCTGACCCTGGCCCTGTGCATTGTGCTGGCAGCCATGCTCCTGTTCCGTCACTGTTTCTTTTTCGATTTTCTTCCGGCTCTGCTGGTCCTCCTGTTCGCCTACATGGCGCACCTGATTCAGCAACTGATCACCGCCGCCTCCCGCATCCTTTCCCAGGCCCGCCAACTGAGTTTGGAGGTTGACACGGGTCTGCGACAGGTCTACACCAATATCCCCGAACAGTTCATCCAAGCGACCACGACCAACAATCCCCTGAGCACTTCGGGCATTCAGCGCCATCTCGATCGCTTGCAGACCGTGCTCAACGCTCTCAACCTGCAGCATCATTTTCTCGAAAACCTGCTCAAGGAGGAACTGCCGCCGTTGATCCTCTGGGAGCGGCACGGCGGCACGACCATTTTTGCCAATACCCACTTTCTCGAATTCTGGAAACGGTACAACCCCGATGGGGACGAAATGCTTCCCCGGTATGACGCGTTCATGGCCGCGGTACGGAAGCACCCGCCAGGAGAAGGCGATGCCACCCGGGCGGACCTTTTGGATCACGACGAATTCGATGGGTATCTCGATGTGGAGGTACGCGAGGAATCCGGCGCCAAGCGGTATCTCCAGATCAGCAGGCACCCCCTGGATGCCTGGGAAACCGATTTTTCCGGCACACTCGCCGTGTTCCAGGATGTCACCGAGATCAAGGAACTGGAGCGGGTCAAGGACGAAGTGGTGTCCATCGTCTCGCATGAATTGAAGCTGCCGCTGACCACCTTGCTTGGCTACGGCGAGATCCTTTCCGACTCGCTCACCGGCGATCACCACCATTATGCCCAGCAGATCTGCGACCAGGTCAAACGGCTCAACCGGATGATCGAGGACTTCCTCGACATCGCCCGCCTGGAAAGCGGCCGCCGGACCCTGCGCCGCTTCCCCTTCCCGCTGGGCCGGATGTTGGAGGATGCGGTTGGCACGGTCACGGTGCGTGGCCGACAGAAAGAGATCGAAATCGTGCTGCGCCATCCCGGCAAGACCACACCGATGCTCGGCGATGAGCCACTGCTGCTGCAAGCGGTGATCAATCTCCTCGACAATGCGGTCAAGTTCTCGCCGCCCCGGACCACCGTCAGCATAAGCCTGGAGGAGGAAGAGGCGCGGTTCGTGCTGCTCGTCGCCGACCAAGGCCCGGGCATCCCCGAAGAGGAACGGGACGCGGTCTTCGAGAAATTCCAGCGGGGCTCCATCACCAAAGATCAGGAGGGATTCGGCCTGGGGCTGCATCTGGTGCGGCAGATCATCACCGGCCACCGGGGCGAGATTGAGGCCATCGACTCGGCCGTTGGCGCGACCTTCCGGGTTATCCTGCCCAAAGAGGTGGCCATCAACGGCCAGGATTCGCTCACTGGACCATGAGCCGCCGATGCGAGCGCTTCGAATCCTCCTCATCCTCGCCGTCCTGTTTCTCCTCGCCCTCCTGGCAGTGCGGGGGTTGCCGAAATGGTATGGCCCCGCCCTCCTGGCCCGTTTCGGCCTGACCGATGTCCACCTCGACGGCCTGCGACTGACCACAGGTTCCCTTGAAATTACCAAGTTCTCGGCCACGCTGTCGCGGCCTTCGGGTCCGTTCGGCATCGCACTCGACAGGGCCGCCTGCGAATTCAACCTGCCCGATCTCTTCCAGGGGAGGCTGACTGCTTGCAGCGCCGCCGAGGCGACTCTCCGGCTGCCGCCGTCTGGGGGTGGGCGGGCCGACGGTTCACTGCCCGATCTGGCCGGCATGTTCCGCTCGCGGCCCACCGTACGCGTGCCTGTTGGTCGGTTGCAGATTGACCAATTATTCATCCTGCGGCAGGACGCGGGTCCGGCCCGCGCCATTCCCCTTGCGCTTGACTGGACGACCGCGGAAGGCGGCGGCAGCCTTGTCGTCAACACGATAGATTCGCCCGGCGGCAAGATCGCCGAACCGCTCCTGGAGATGCGTATTGCCGGCGACCTGCTGACCGGCCAGTTGAGCCTGCCGCCAGCGGTCCTGTCCGTGCTCCTGCCGACGACCGCCAAGGGCAAACCGCCCAGCGGCATGGTTCGAGGCGAATGGCGAACAGTGCTCTCACCCGATCCCGATGGGGGCCGGCCGTTTCACCTGTTTGTGACCGTGGCCGACCTGCGCCATTCCCGACTGGACGCTACCGAGATCACCCTGCAGCTCGATGGCGCAGCGGCTGCCGACGGTGGAACGGTCACCCTCCAGCCCACCTCTGTACTTCTTGTCCAGAACGGCCGGGGTCAGGGGTGGGAGTGGGGACAACTCAATCTCAACCTGGCCGGCACCATTGCAACCGCACCTGAGCGGTGGCAGTTGCATCTCAAGCCCGCCTCTCCCTGGCTGATCGACGGCCTTACGGTGGGGACCAGTCGTTTTACCCGGATGCAGCTGGAAGGAGCCGGCATTGATATCGGCCTCGATGCCGGTGGGGTCCATGCCTCGGCCACAGTTACCCTTTCCGCATACAAGGACAGCCTGCGGGCAGATCTGCGCTGGCAATCGACCGGGGAGCGGCAGGGCGTACTCACCCTCCGGACCACGAAACCGATTGACCTGATCCAGGCGGGCAACCCGCTGGCGCTGCTGGTCAGGCCCGCAAGCCCCCTCGTTCTGGACCAAGGGTCGCTGGACTTTTCCTCGCAGCTCACCTGGAGCGACAAGGCACCCCCGGTGCTGCAGTTTGACCTTGATCTCAAGGATGGCAAAGGCCTGATGGCCGATATCCCTTTCTCCGGTTTCAATGTCCGCCAGGAACTGCAGCTCCTGCCGAAGCCAGCAACACAGACGCCGGGGACGATTACGCTGGCCGCGCTCCATGGCCCGGTTCCGCTGGCCAACCTGCGAATGACTACCGTTGTGCAGACCTCGCCAATCGCCACACCGATCTTCACGATCAAGGGAGCGGAGGTGGAACTCCTGGGTGGTCGGGTCGAGACCAGAGACTGCGACTACGATCTCGGCCGTGATGAAGGCCGCTGCCTGCTTGCGGCCAGCAACCTCGACATCGAGCAGGTGCTCGCCGTGCAGCGGGTGAAGGGCCTTGCTGCCACAGGCCGAGTCTCCGGCCAGTTGCCAGTGCTGTTTGACCGCGCCGGGATGCGCATCAGCAAGGGCCGGTTCGCCAACACCACCGACGGCCTCATCCGCTACCAGCCGGACAGTGCCGCGCCACCCGGTTCGCCGCTCACCGACTACGCCCTCAAGGCACTGGAAGAATTCCGCTATCATAGCCTGGTCGCCCTGGTCGACTACCAGCCCGACGGCCAGCTGAACCTGCGCCTCGAACTCCAGGGCAAGAGCCCGAAACTCGATACCGAGCGGCCGGTGCATCTCAATATCGGCGCCCAGCAGAACCTGCTGTCACTGCTCAAGAGTCTGCGCTACAAACCGGACCCGAACCTGCTCAATCCGCACGGACGATGAGAACCGCCTGTCCGGGGCATCCCGCCACCCGGTCGATTCCGCTTCCCCTGAACTGGCACTTTCAGTATAGTTGGCAATCATTCTCCCCGGTCACTGCATGGGCCAGGCCCCACAACCACCCGCCGCGCGCCGGACTGCGCGCAGGGAGCATCCCCGTATGATCAGAAGCACGGCCATTGCCGCGATCACGCTCTTTGCCCTGACCGCCTGTTCGCCCACGGTGCAGGTCGCACCGTCCGACAAGCCGATCACCATCAACCTCAACGTCAAAATCGAGCACGAGATTCGGGTCAAGGTGGACAAGGAACTCGATAACGTGCTCAATGAAAACAGCGGCCTGTTCTGAAAGGAGACTGCCATGAAACGAACAATCGTGTTGCTCTGCGCCCTTCTGCTGCTCGGCTGGCAGACCGTCTTTTGCCTTGATCTCCAGACCGCCAAGACCCAGGGCCTGGTCGGCGAGACCCCGACCGGCTACCTGGCCGCGGTCAAGGGTGGCAATGCCGAGGCCGACACGCTTGCCCAGTCGATCAACGCCCAGCGCAGGCAGCAGTACGTGGAGATCGCCAAGCGCAACAATACTCCACTCAAGGCGGTGGAGGAGTTGGCCGGCAAAAAGGCCATGGAGAAGACCCCGGCCGGGCAGTTCATCCTCCTCGACGGGTCCTGGAAAAAGAAATAGCGCGGTTGATATGGAATTGGACGCGTTGCGAGGGCGCAACGATGGATCTGTATAAACAACTGGGCGCAGGCCCGACCACGGTTCGGACCATCGATCTGGAGATGACCCCGGATCTGGCCTACCGGGCGTTCACCTGCTCCGGTTTCCACGCTGACCAATGCAAAACCGGTCAGCGCGTGCTCTACTGTTACGTGGACAACTGGGGCAGCGCGCCCAAACTCCTGCTCATGGAGCAGGGGGTTAAGCATGCCCGGGTGCTGGCCCGGATCGAGGCCCCGGTCGAGCTGCTGCGGACCTGTGTCGACAATCCGCGCACAGCCTCCATGCTGCGGCGCCTGCACGCCATTGACGAACCGCTCCGCCGCTGGCTGCGGACCAGCCTGCTTGAAGCCGACAGCCAGGATTGCCTGCTCTTGTGCGAAGACGGCGGCCCGGCC
>JBGSPP010000378.1:0-9999 GCA_041738515.1 Desulfobulbus sp. | reverse complement strand
CATAAACGCAAAACGAGAATAATACTCACAGTCAATGCGGAAAGCAGGCAGATCAGACCCAACCATCGCCGGGTTGACCCGGGGAACCTCGTCAGCTTCGGCAGGATCGGGATCGGTGTAATACGGGCTCATGGTGCACCTCCGGCACAAGGTGGAAGTGGTAGCCGGCCGCGGCGGCCGACGCGCCAGGACTTGCGGCCGGATCGGACCGCTCCGGCCGACCGCGCGGGCGAACGTTGCCGACAAAGGCTAGCATCCTTTGCCGCCCACGCGCAAGGGGAAGCTGCACCGGTTGTGGCTGGAGATTGCCCTTGCAGAATCAGACGCGCCGTCCAGGCATAGCAGGATGAGCCGCCGATAGAGAGGCTGCGCCATGCCCTGGCCTCTGGTCGACCGCTAAAAAAAACCGTTTCAGGCCTGCTTGGTACCAGGCCGAGTCACCTTTGCCAGCAAAAAGGTTTGACAGCACGGGGAGGGCTCAGTAAAGAGTAACCGCCCGCGATCAGGTCGATACGCCGAACCCTTTGCCGCACAGGGGCGAGGCCGGCAGAAGGCGCGACGCCCAGGCGCCGCGCCTGGACAACAGCAAGCCTTTATTGCCATCCCAAGCCACCATGCTCTTTCCTTCCGTCGTTTTTCTCGCCTTTTTCGCGCCCCTGTTTCTCTGCTGCTACTTTCTCCTGCCGTGGCGCAACCTGACCTTCTTTCTTTTCAGCATGGCTTTCTTTTACTGGGGGGAGCAGAAATACCTTGGCGTGCTGCTGGCCTTTGTCGCCATCAACTGGTTGTTTGGCCTCCTGGTCGGTCGCGCCACGCTGCCCAACCGGCGCCAGCTGTTCCTGGCGCTGGGCATCGCCGCCAACTGCGGTCTGCTGCTTTACTACAAGTATTTCACCTTCGCGGTCACCAAAGTCCTGCCCGACCTGTTCGGCCTCCACTTCACCGACCTGCGCCAACCGCACTTGCCGCTGGGCATCTCGTACTTCACCTTCCACGGTATCTCCTACCTGATAGACGTCTATCGTGGCGTGGCTACCCACAGCCCCTCGCTGCTCAATGTCGGCCTCTATATCGGCATGTTTCCGCACATGGTGGCCGGTCCCATTGTCCGCTACCACACTATCGCCAAGGCCCTGATCCGGCGCTGCATCACCGTCGGCCGAATCCTGTTCGGTCTGCGCCTGTTCGTGGTCGGCCTGGCGCAGAAGACCCTGATCGCCAACAACATGGGCGCCGTGGCCGACAAGGTCTTCGCTCTGCCCCGGGAGGCTCTGGATGCGACCGCGGCCTGGACCGGCACCGCAGCCTACACCCTGCAGATCTATTTCGATTTCTGCGGCTACTCGTTCATGGCCATCGCCATCGGTATCATCCTGGGCTTCCGACTGCCCCGCAACTTCCGCTATCCCTATTTCAGTCAGTCGATCACCGAATTCTGGCGGCGCTGGCACATCTCGTTGTCCACCTGGTTCCGCGATTACCTTTACATCCCGCTGGGTGGCAACCGCAAGGGGCAGGGGCGCACCCTGGTCAACCTGTTCGTGGTCTTTTTCCTTTGCGGCCTGTGGCACGGCGCCGCCTATACCTTTCTATTCTGGGGCATGTTTCACGGCCTGCTGCTGATCGTCGAGCGGCTGGGCCTGGGCCAGGTGCTGCGGGCCTCGCCCCGGGTGGTGCGCCATGGCTACACCATGCTCGCGGTGATGGCTGGCTGGGTGTTCTTCCGTGCAGACGGCCTGGGGCAGGCCATGACCTTCTTCTCGGCCATGGCCGGGTTGGGCGAGGCCTCCCAGGCCAGGGAGCTGGCGCAGCTGGTCAACCATGAGCAGCAGCTGGCCTTTGTCTTTGGCCTGCTGTTCGCCACCCCCCTGCTGGAGGGGCTCGGCAAACGGCTGCTGGCCTCGGTTTCAGCCCGGCAGGACGCGCCCGGTCTGTATGTCTGGGTGCGCTCCGGTTGGCGAACGATCTCGCTTGCGGCCCTGTTTGCCCTGTCGTATGTGTACATCCTGGCCGGCAACTACAGCCCGTTTCTTTATTTTCGCTTTTAATGGCCGGGATAACCATGCACCGCAACACGCATTTTGGCTGGCCCGCGCGCCTGCTTATCGGCCTGCTGTTTTGTCTGTTGAGCCTGCCTGCCGCCCTCGGCTTTGTCTGGAACGAGGCTGCGTCGTCGCAGAAGCTGGAAAACAGACGGATGGCCGACCTGCCCACACTGGCAGTGTTCCGCGAAGATCCGGCCAAATACATCGAGGCGCTGGATCGCTATCTCAAAGACCATGTGGGCCTGCGGCGGGCGGCGAACCAGATGTATCGCAAGCTACGCTACGCGCTGCTCAAGGATCCACCCCTGCCCAACATCACCATCGGCCGGGACGGTTTTGTCTTCATGAACTCCCATCGGGTCGATCAGCCCGATTTTGTTTTCGACCTGCTCTGCCGGCAGCAAATCAATCCAGACCCCGCATTGAGAGCGGAGATGGACCGCACCTTTGCCAGCGTCAGTGGCTATTACAGCGCACGCGGCTTCAAGGTGACCATTGCCGCCGCGCCGACCAACGTCGCCCTCTACGCGGACAAGCTGTCGCGAACCGTGGACAGGAAGTATCGGGACGCCTGCCAAGCCTATCCCGAGAGCGATCACCTCCTGGCCCAGTTGGAGCGGATGGGTCGGATGGATGGCAGCTATACGCTCTATTACCCGCTGGCGCTGTTTCAGGCCCACCGCGACGAGCCCTATTTCTATCCTAAGGAAAAATGGCACTGGACCGGCCGGTCGGCCTATCTTTTTGCCCGCGACCTGCTTCGTTTCAGCGGTGTGGTTGACCGGTTGATTGAGAGCGACCAGGCGGAGGTGGGGGTCGTCGGTGACGATCTCTCGATGTTTTTCAGTTTTCCCCGCACCATCAAGGCCCTGACTTACCCATATGCCAACTTCGAAACCACGGTGCGAAGACCGCCCTGGGGGCCGTCCCTGACCAAACAGTCCGGGTTGCTACACTTCGCGACCAAAAACGGCCTGTCCGCCAAGCGGGGACTGCTGATCAGCAACTCATTCGGCATCGATCTGGCGCCCCATCTGGCCAAGGGGTTCGGCGATTTCTACTTCTTCAATCTCAATCATCTCCGCCCGGTCGAAGAGGAGCGGTTCTTTGCGCGCATTGTCGACAAGACCCGACCGGACCATATTTACATCCTCTTTGACGATGCCGGCATCCTCGCCGCGCCGAAACGACTCGAGGCCTTCCTTAAACTGCATGGCGATCAGGCAGGCCACGCGGCCGCACCGCGCCCCCCGGAAGCGGCGGCAAGCAAGACACACCACTGAGACTAGATCCCCCGGATTGGTTCGGCCAGGTGGCGATCAAACACTGGCCTCAGTGTGCGTTGCGGCCATTTTTCTTTTTTCCAAATAACAAAAGGCTAGCCTTCGCACGGAACGAATTGAAATCCCAGTGATTTGCCTGATTTCTGATATTTCGTTCCAAGCGCTGTTTGTGGAGTTTCTCTTGGTCGGCAAAAACAGTCTCATCATATGTTTTGCCGGTTTTAATCAAATGGAACACGATTCTGGCGAGCTTGTGGGCGGTAGCCGTAACTGCTTTAGGGGTTCCATGCCGCGCTCTCATTCGACGAAAATAATGACCCAAGACGGATTGGCTTTTCCAGAGAGCCTGAGCTGCTAGTCGTAAGGCTTGGGCAGCGCGGTTAGATCCCGGCTTTGTCTAGACCGACAGTATCCGCCCACCGCTTATCTTATTGTTTGGACAGAGCCCGAGCCAGGAACAGAAGTGGTTAACCGTAAAGAATTTTGAAAGATTTGGTCCTGCTTCCGCAAATAGTACTTGGGCTGTCAGAACGCTTATTCCATCGACTTGGGTAAGATCCGTGCCAAATATGCGGTATAGGTGTGATCGTAAGTCGAAATCAGGTTCATTGCCGCCTGGTTTTGTCTTTTTAATTCTTGGTGGTGGCGGCAGGGTTTCTCCAGGATCGAGGCGGGATTCAAATTCGGTGAGATAGGCCTCAATCTCGCTGTCGCATACCCTGATCATTTCCTGGCAATGGCGATATGACTGCAGGGCCTGCTTCAAGGTAAAAAGGTGCTCTGGGAGATAATTGCCTTCGAGCGATTGTATGAGGACACTGTCCGAAGCCTTGATTCTTCCGTGCTTCAAAGCAACGAGCTTTTTGGGATTACGTTCACCTGCTACAATAGCATCCACAATAGCCAACCCCGAAACTTGAGTTCCAGAAAATAGCTGGTTGCTTCACCAATAATTTCAACACGAGATGCGGAGCCACGCTGATTAACGGGTTGTCTCAAACCAGAAGACGACACCAATAAATTACCGGCTTACTTCCATCACCGTTTGATTGTTTTTACCTTCGAAAGATGTTGAAAGCAGGTTATTTTTGAAATTTTACCCGGCAACACCGGGTGGGACGCTGATTACCATCAAAACTCAGCCGAATTTTTTTGCTGGTAGGACGCTATTTGTCCCACCAGGTATGGCACACTGCTCCACACGTCACCTTTACCGACAGGAGCAGGCCATGGCGAAAAACAAAATCCAGTTTCAAAAAGGGCTGAGCTTGCCCGAACTGCTCGCCCGTTTCGGCTCGGAAGAGCAATGCCGACAGGAATTGTTCCACATGCGCTGGCAGCAAGGGTTTCAATGCCCAAAATGCGGCCATGACCAGTACTGCGAGATCCGCGGGCGAAAGCTGTATCAATGCAAGAACTGCCGTTTTCAGGCCTCCGTGATCCAGGGAACTATCTTTGCCGCAACCAAACTCCCGCTCCGCGTCTGGCTCATGGGCATCTACCTGGCCACCCAGTCAAAGGACGGCATTTCGTCGCTCAACCTGGGCAGGAGCCTGGGCATTTCATCCCAGGCTGCCTTGCGGATGAAACACAAACTGCAGCAAGTTATGAAGAACCAGGACGACAGCCATGTCCTCGGTGGTCTCCTGCTCATGGATGACCTCTACTGGGGCGGCAAGAAACGCGACGGCAAGAGAGGTCGCGGCGCCACGGGCAAGATGCCTCTGGTCGCCGCGTTGTCGCTTTCGCCCGAAGGCCATCCCCTGTTTCTCAAAATGAGCCAGGTCAATGGCTTTACCAGGGAAGAAATAACGGCCTGGAGCACCAAATACATCCGACCGGGGAGTCATGTCGTTTCCGACGGATTAAACTGTTTCCCCGGTGTTGCCGATGCCGAATGCCACCATGAGCCGATCATCATGAGCCATGATGCTGAGTATGACCCGAGCAAGAGGTTTTTATGGCTCAACACTGTCCTCGGCAACGTGAAGAACGCCCTGCGAGGCACCTATCACGCCGTCAGCAGCAAGCACCTCCCTCGCTATCTTGCCGAATTCTGCTACCGGTTCAATCACCGATTTGAACTCCACACCATGATTGATCACCTGGCCCGCGCGGCACTGAGATCCTTGCCGGTCCCGCAACGGTTACTCAAGCTGGCTGAGGTTCGGTGGAAGATTTTCCTTTGATCCGTGAGCAATTTTTTCTATACCATCCTATGGAAAACATGCAGGCTGTTTTGTCAGGGTATTGCCGTAGAAAATGGCCAAACGAGAGTGATCAACGAGCAGGCTGCGGCTTTCCCCCGCGACAATGGCCGGCAGACCCCACCCAGATAGGATTTTATGACCAGAGCGCACTCCTGGAGATCGCCCCGTCCCCGCTTTGCGGCCGCCCTCCTGCTGCTCGCCCATATGGCGGTGCCCGCCCGGGCCGACGAGGACACAGGCAGGCAGTACTTCGACATGAATCTCAGCCAGCTGATGGAGATCACCATCACTTCGGCGGCCAAGAAACCGCAAACGCTCGCTGACACGGCGGCGGCGGTTTTCGTCATCACCCAGGAGGACATCCGCCGTTCGGGTGTGACCTCGATCCCGGAAGCCCTGGCCATGGCGCCGGGCATCCAGGTGGCGCGGATCAGCGCCAGCAAGTGGTCGATCTCCTCGCGCGGTTTTGCAGGCTACACCTCCAATAAATTACTGGTGCTGATCGACGGCCGCTCGGTCTATTCGCCGGCCTACAGCGGCGTGTTCTGGAATATGCAGAACACTCTGCTCGAGGATGTGGACCGGATCGAGGTCATTCGGGGGCCGGGCGGCACCGTCTGGGGTGCCAACGCGGTCAACGGGGTGATCAACATCATCACCAGGAAGGCGAGCGAGACGCAAGGCTCCCTGGTGCGGGCCGGGGTCGGCAGCGAGGAACGGTTCATGGGCGCGGGCCGGCATGGGGGCAGGGTCGGCGATAACGCCTTTGCCCGCCTGTATGTGAGCGGAAATGACCGCGGCAGCAACACGCTTGCGGGTGGCGACGAGGACGCCTTTGATGGCTGGAACACCATCCAGGGTGGGTTCCGGACCGACGGCAGGGTGGGATCGAACAGCGAATGGACAGTGCAGGGGGATGTGTTCAAGAACGACGGCGACCAGATCCTCTTTCCTTTCTGGGTCGAGCAGTCGCCCTATCTGGTTGCCAACCGTGCCGGAATCGACAACAGCGGCGCCAACCTGCTGGGGCACTGGCAGCACCAGCTCGGCGGGGGGCGGCGGCTGTCGGCCCAGGCCTACTGGGATTACAGCGCCACGGACGAGGAGGTGTTCAACGTCACCTATCACACCCTCGACACGGAACTGCAGTACGAGACGCCGCTGGGCAGGTCGCAGGCGCTCTCTGTCGGCCTCGGCTTTCGGCGGGTGGACGGCAGCAGCCGGGACAGTTATCAGCTGGAATTGCCTGAGCGGACGGATGACCTCTACAGCATTTTCCTCCAGGACGCGATTTCGATGATCGAGGAACGCCTTGTCCTCACCCTGGGGACCAAGTACGAGCACAACGACTACACCGGCTGCGAGTGGCAGCCGAGCGCCAAACTGCTGTGGAAGCCGGCCGAGCGCCACAGCCTCTGGACCTCCATGGCCCGGGCAGTGCATACGCCCTCGGCCAACGAGCATGAGGGCCGCGTCCTGCTTTCCGCCTATCCGCCACCCGATGGATTGGGGCCGGTCCGACTGGCCGGCAGCACCGATTTTGACTCCGAAACCGTGATCGCCTACGAGGCCGGATACCGCTGGCAGCAGAGCCAGCGGCTCTCGGTCGACCTGGCCCTGTTTTACAACGAGTACGATTCCATTTACACGGTGTCGCCCCGGGCCAGGCCGGACGGGCTGGATATGGCGTTCATCAACAACGGCGTCGGCGAGGGCTATGGTATGGAGGCCTCGGTGGACTGGAAGGCCGCCTCGTGGCTGCGTTATGTCCTCAGCTATGCTTATCTGGACATCTCTTTTGAGTGGGAGGACCCGACCCTTGCCCTGGATTCGTTCAAGAGCTTCATCGGCGGCCTGACCCCCAGGCATCAGGTGGGGCTGCGGCAGGCAATCGATCTGTCGGCCTCCTGGCAGCTCAATGCCTGGCTTCGTTATGTTGATCCCATCGAGTGTCGCAACACCTTGGAGCTATTGCAGGTGCCCCGGCCGGTCGACAGTTACCTCCTGCTTGACCTCAATCTGATCTGGAAGCCGAGCCGGGATCTGGAGGTGATGCTCGCCGGTCAGAACCTGCTCAACGGCAGCCAGCTCGAATACGTGGCCGAGTTCCTCACTCCGCCAACCGAGATCGAGCGCGGCGTGTACGCCAAGCTCACCTGGCGCTTCTAGGAGGCAGGGCGGATTCGTGCACCAGATCAAGCGGTTCTGCCTTTCACTGCTGCTCGGGATGCTCTCTGTCCTGGGGCTGGCCGGCGTGCTCCTGGCCAGTGAGACCAGTCAGGAATACCAGCTCAAGGCGGCGTTTCTCATCAACTTTGCCAAGTTCATCACCTGGCCCGAAGAGACTTTCCCGCCAGGACGGCAGGAGTTTGTCCTCTGTGTGGCCGGCGAGGACCCCTTCGGTTCGACGCTTGACTTTGCCCGCAACAAGACCATCGCCAATCGGCCCATCCGGGTGGAACTGGTTGATTCCATTGCCAGGGCTTTCGGCTGCCACCTGCTCTTTGTCAGCCGCTCGGAGCAGGGCCGGCTCAACCAGCTGCAGGCCGGACCAGGCAAGGACGCCGTGGTTACGGTCAGCGACATCGAGGGCTTTGTCCAGGCCGGAGGCATGATCGAATTCATCACCCGCAATGACCGGCTGGCCTTTCTGATCAGCCACACCGCCATGAAACGGCGCGCCCTCCAAGCCAGCGCCTCGCTGCTCGGCCTTGCCGTAGCCGTGGAGTAGGGAATGCCGCCGAGGCAGCGGGATGGCGCCGAGTCGATCAGTGCATGGCTGGAACGGTTTGCAGCCGCCGTTCCAGGCGGCGGGCCAACCGGAGCATTGCTTCGATGTCGGCCAGTGTCGGGGGGTGGATGATTGCAAGTTCCGGATCGCAGATCTCCTGGAATCTGTCCAGGGCACAGATCGACTCGACCAGGCCCTGAGCAGCATCGGGTAGCCAGCGCGTCAGCGCGGCTGCAAGATCGCCCAGGGTATGGTTGTCCGGCAGACGGCCGATGCGCATGAGCGCCGACATCACCAGCTTTTCCATCGCCATGGCCGCCAGGTTGTAGAGGATCTCGGTGGTGAACGCCTTGGTTTTTTTGGTAAAGGCCCGTTCGGCAAGCGCCAGGAACTGCTCGCCCTCCTTTTGAAACTGCTGCCAGTCGTCGATGGCCATGCGCCTGATGTCGCCGGGCTGCACCAGTATGGCGTGCGGCAGTGGATGCATTCCTCCTCCTTTGTTTCGTGTCCTTCCCTGAGTGTTCAAAGATGCCGCCGCAGACAGATCAGGGCGGTGGTCCGCCAGCCGAGCCGCTCGTAAAAGTGCAGGGCCGGCGGATTGTTGCGATCCGCCAGCAGTTGCATCCGGGTCGCGCCCTGGGCCCCGGCCCAACGGGTCATGGCCGCCATCAGTTCCCGTCCCGCGCCCTTGCCTCGGTGCTCGGTGGCAATGACCATATCCTCGACCAGGAGTGACGGCCCGCCCTCGGCGGTGGAGATCACCAACTGGCCGGTGCACAAGCCGACAACCCGTCTCTCCGTCTCGACGACAAGGACGCAGGCCCGGGCCTCGCGGAGCAGCAGGGCCAGCCCCTGCCGCTGCCTGGCCGGGTCGAAATGGAAATCTTCCTCGATGGCAAACAGCAGCCGCAGCAGGTCGATCATCGGTTCGAGGTCGTCCGGCCGGGCGGCCCGTACGGTGATCATGGCCGCGCCTACTCGATCAGGTAGTCGGCGGCCGGTTCGCCGTCCTCGATACCGTCGAGAATGGCGTCGATGATTTCGGTGCTGGCCACACCCTTAAACCACCAGTTCTGTGGCTGCACCACCATTACCGGGCCGGACTCGCACTGCTTGAGGCATCCGGTGGCGGTTACCTGTATATCCAGTCCACGGTCAAGAATCTCTTCTTCAATGTACTGCAGGAACCCATCGGTCTGTTTGTGGCAGATGCCCTTGGGGTCGCCCTTGGTGCGGAAGCTCTGACAGACAAGGATTTGTTGTTCGGGGATGGCCATGGTGTGTTCCTCTTGGTATCTATTATTTTTGCTATTTGATTGTTTTTGTACTCTTCACGATCGTGTGCATTCGGAACAGGTGGCGTGCCAGCGCGGCTGTGCAAGCCGGGCTGACCGGCTGCGGATTATTTTCTGCTGCAGCCCTTTTTGCCGCCGCCGTAGAGGGAATCGACTACGCCTTCAATGGCATCCTCGGCGAGCAGCACCCGGATGGACCTGGCGGCAAGCACCTCCCTCGGACGCTGGCCGGCGCTGGCCGCCAGGACTGCGAAACAGTCGTGCAGGGTGTCAGCCAGCTGATCCCAGCGGCTTTCACCGCTGCCCGCCTCGGGCGCCTGCCGGGTTTCAAGCAGACAGGTGAGGCCGTCTTCCCGGGGACCGTAGATGAGCAGTTGCCTGGCCTGGCCGAGATGGAGATCGATGTCCATACCGGTGGCGCTGGCCACGGCCACC
>JBGSPP010000375.1:0-2745 GCA_041738515.1 Desulfobulbus sp. | reverse complement strand
ATGGTGAAATCGATCTCATGGCCCACGGCGCTCACCACCGGCCGGGCAGAGGCCCGGATGGCCCGGGCCAGCCCCTCGTCGTTGAAGGCCTGGAGGTCCTCAATTGAGCCGCCTCCCCGGCAGAGCACGATGGCGCTGGTGTTAGGCAACTGCGCGTTGATCGCCTCGATCGCCCGGATTATCTCGCCGGCAGCCTGGTCGCCCTGCACCGTGACCGGATAGACTGCGATCCGCAGCGAAGGCAGGCGGCGGCGGGCGATACGGACAAAATCGTGCACCGCTGCGCCTCGGGGCGAGGTCACCAGAGTAAGATGCTCGGGAAAGGTGGGCAGGCCGCGCTTGACGTGTTCGTCGAAAAGCCCCTCGGCCGCGAGCCGCCGCTTCAACTCCTCGAAGGCCTGCTGCAGGGCGCCGGCGCCGTGCACCTCGATGGCGTCCACAATCAGCTGGTATTCGCCCCGGGGCTCGTAGACCGAGATCCGGCCGCGGCAGATCACCTGCATCCCGTCCTTGGGCGCGGCCGCGAGATACCGCTGCTGGGTGCGGAAGAGCACCGCCTTGATCTGGGCGGTGCGGTCCTTGAGGGTAAAGTAATAGTGCCCCGAGGCCGGACGGTGCAGGTTGGAGATCTCGCCGGCAACGCTGATGAAGGGGAAGCGGCCCTCCAGCAGGGCGCGGATCGAGCCGTTGAGTTCGGTGACGGTCAGGATGCGGCGGTTATCCATGGCAGCGGAGTGTTGGCGACGTTGGCGGCAGTGATTGTGCAGGCTGGCGTTGCAGGGGTGGGCCATCTGCTTTTTGCAGAGAACTGGCGGTTTGAATGATGCTTTTTTTTACTGTCACGGTATAATCCTGCACCTTGTGCCGGGCGGCTGGGCCTTTGCCCGCGCCGTTTGGCCGAATGATTTCTTACCAGTCCGGCCCTCGGGAGCGCAACCGTATTTCCCGACCCCGGACCGCATGCAAACAACCCGCTGTCCTTTCAAGGAGAACGTGCCGTCATGGCGGATCAGAGTGCCTTCAACCCGGAAAACATCAAACTGCAACCCTTGGGACCGCCGCCGGGGCTGCTGGAACAGTTCAACCTGCCGCCCAAGGCAATTGCCTTTATTCGCCGCAATCAGCGCCAGATCTGGATGGCGGTGACGGCCTGCGCCGTCATTGCCGTGGCGGTTTCCGGCTATACCACCTACCGCGACTGGCAGGCCGGCAAGGCGGCTTCGGCTCTGGACGCCGCCCTGGTGGCCAAGGCGGATAATCGCCAGCTGCTGGAGCAGGTGGCTCGGGAGTTCGTCTCCACCCCCTCGGGCCTGTGGGCGAACATTGAGCTGGCCCAACTGGACGAAAAGGACAATCAACGGGCAAAGGCGCTGGCCCGCTACGAGGCGATCGCCGCCGCCCTGTCGGCCAAGTCGCCGCTCAAACCGTTGGTGCTGTTCAAGATGGGCGGCCTGTACGAACGGGAAAAACAGCTGGACAAGGCGCTTGCGGCCTTTGCCCAGCTGGCCGGGATCCCCGGTTTCGAGGCCGAGGCCAGCCGCTCCATGGGCCGGGTTCAGGAAGAGCTGGGCGACAAGGAGCAGGCCGCGGCCATGTACAACAAGTATCTGGAGCTGACCGCGGTCGCCTCGGCGCCGGGACAGCAGGCGCCGCTCGATCCCGAGCGGGAAATGATTCGGTTCAGACTCAACCAGCTGAAGAAATAATGGACATCATCCAGCGCCCCGAGGACATGCAGGCCTGGACGAGGACCCGTTCCCGTTCGGGCAAGACCGTCGCCCTGGTGCCGACCATGGGCTTCTTTCATGAAGGCCACCTCAGCCTGATGCGGCGGGCGGCTGACCTGTGCGATCAGGTGGTGGTCAGCCTGTTCGTCAATCCCACCCAGTTCGGGCCCAACGAGGACCTGGACCGTTATCCCCGCAACTTCGAGCGGGACATGACCCTGGTGCGAGGGGAAAACGTCGCCGCCGTGTTCGCCCCGACCCCGGACCTGATGTACCCGCAAGGGTTCCAGACCGAGATCCGGGTCAGGGATCTGGCCACGCACCTCTGCGGCCGCAGCCGGCCCGGTCATTTTGCCGGCGTGGCCACGGTGGTCACCAAGCTGTTCAACATCGTCCTGCCCGACGTGGCGGTCTTTGGCGAAAAGGATTACCAGCAGCTGGCGATCATCCGTCGGATGGTCCGCGATCTCAACATCCCGGTACGCATCGTCGGCCATCCTATCGTTCGCGAGGCCGACGGCCTGGCCATGAGCTCGCGAAACGCCAACCTGGACCCGAATAACCGGGCCGCGGCGCTCAGCCTTTCGACCGCGCTCGAACTGGCCCGCGACCAGGTGCGCCAGGGAGTGACCGATACCGCCGTGCTGACCTCGACGCTGACCGGGTACATCCACGGGCACAAGGGGACTGAGGTCGATTACGTCAGTTTTGTCGATGGCGATTCGCTTGAACCGGCGGCCGCGGTCACGGCCAACACCGTGCTTGCCCTGGCGGTGCGCATCGACGGCAAGGTGCGGCTGATCGACAATGGTCTGGTCATTATGGAGCGGCCGGCCTCCTGAACGATCGGTCATATTGATGCATGGGATCGATTTGATTAGCGATCCCCACTCATAGCAAAGCAAAGAGGTGAATTCGTGCCCGGTTTTGAAGTGTTTGGAGCAGAGGAAAAACAGCAGGTCCTGGAGGTGCTCGACAGCGGCGTACTCTTTCGCTACGAGTTCGCCGAGCAGCGCCA
>JBGSPP010000370.1:0-10061 GCA_041738515.1 Desulfobulbus sp. | reverse complement strand
TTGGTGAACGAGGCGGGATTCGAACCCGCGACCTTTGGCTTCGGAGGCCAACGCTCTATCCAGCTGAGCTACCCGTCCTTATATATGACGCGCCTTTCATACCACACAATCCACCCGGTTTCTAGCGAAAAACTTGGGTCGCTCGGCAACCCGTTGTCTAGCTTTAATCTGGGATATCTGAAAATTGTTTGCCGGCAGAGGCGCTTGCTTGAACCTTCAAGCTCTGATTCCGCATATGGTGCATACCTGCGGTAATCCGACGTGCGCCTTGCAGTGGCAACGGGGTTCGGTGTATAAGACGGAATTGGGCTAGGTGAGCCGCCAGGATTCAGGACACAATCGCCAGAACCGGACCCATCCGAGGATAGAATTCGCGTGCATCTCAAGGAAAAAGCGGAACGACTGAGCGCCATTCTCCAGGCCTGCCATCGCGTTGCTATTGCTTTTTCCGGCGGCGCCGACAGTTCCCTCCTGTTGAAATGTTCCTTGGATACGCTGGGCGCCGGCAACGTTGTGGTGCTGTTCGGCAAATCCGACCTGCTTAAACCGGAAGAGATCGAACGGGCAGAGGGGTGGTTCGCAGCCCACGGGTATCCAAAAGGAGTCGAATTAGAAGTCGTGCCATTGAATCCCTTAGCCTGGAAGGAGTTCGTCAACAATCGGGAAGATCGCTGTTACTTCTGCAAACTACGTATTTACAGCTTGTTCAAGGAGCGGATGGCCCAACTGGGCTTCTCGACCCTGCTCGACGGCACCAACATCGACGATCTGAAGAGCAAACGGGCCGGTCTCCGCGCTATCCATGAACTGGGGGTGAAGATGCCTCTGGTTGAGGCCGGATTCGACAAAACCGATGTTCGCAATTATAGCCGCCAGTTGGGACTGAACACTTGGAACCGACCATCTTCCTCCTGTCTGGCGACCAGGATTCCGTTCGGGATTACCATCACCGAGCAGCGCCTCCGCCGCATCGAGCGATGGGAAAACGGTTTGGAAAAACTGGGATTTTCTGGATGTCGGGTGCGTATGAACGAGTGCCACAATGATGCGGTCTCGGTCGAAATTCTCGAAGCCGATTTCGAGCGTCTCCTTCAGGCTGGTATCCGTTCGGCATTGCAGCGTTTTTTTAGAAAAAACGGAATCAGGAAAGTATATCTTGACCTGAATGGCCGGTGAGCAACCGGATCGGTTATTCGGCGGAAAGCCAAGTCTGTTGGGGCTTTGCCGATGATTGCCCTTTCTTTTTTTCCTTTGACAAAGGTTTTTTTTTTTATTTTAGTTCCCTCGATGTCACAGGGAGCCGCCTCAGTGCTGAGTTCTGACTGATCCGGCAATGCTTAAATCATTGGGAGGGAAGAATGAACAAGAAAGAGTTGGTTGAATCCATGGCGGGGGCTGCTGATATCAGTAAAGCCGCTGCCGAGAAGGCGCTGAATGGCATGCTCATGGCGGTATCCGAGGCGCTGTCCAAGGGTGACAAGGTTACCTTGGTGGGCTTCGGAACATTTTCCACCCTCAAGCGCACCGAGCGCAAGGCAAAGAACCCTCGTACCGGCGCCATGATCAAGATTCCCGCCAAAACTGTCGCTAAATTCAAACCTGGCAGCAAACTCTCGGACGCCCTGAATTGACAGCAGAACCTATAGATGAAGCAAGTAAAGCCGGCCTTTTGGGCCGGTTTTTTATTGGTAGGCGTGGGAAATCGTCATGCGGACCAATGCGGGAAGGTGTGGAAGGCTGGTTTCTCCGGACCCGTAGCTGGGCGATTGGCTCGGTTGTGCTGTCGAGTTCAGATTAGGCTGGACATGGCTGTTCGACTGTGCTAAAGGAAGAGCCGCATTTTTGCTGCCAGCATTTCAGCTTTCAGCGGCTAAGACAGCAGATTTCGGGAAGTGGCTCAGTCTGGTAGAGCACAGCGTTCGGGACGCTGGGGTCGGAGGTTCAAATCCTCTCTTCCCGACCAAATACACAAAAAAGGGATTTCAGCTAGTTACGCTGAAATCCCTTTTTTTTGGTTCATCCGGCAAACTCGACCAGGGGTTGTGGAGTCCTCGCAATCCCGAAACGCCGTACCTGATCAGCGCTTGGTTAACGCTCACCTGCATGCCTTCCTCAAACAACGCAATGCTGCACCCAAGGGGTGAAGTCCCGCTGACCATTCTGTTGCTCCTGCGAACACCACAACGCAACCGTAAGTGGATACATGGACGACTGCCGCAGAATCAAAAGTTTTCAGCGCGGTATCGTTCGACACATTCCGGGCAGAGGCCGTGGGAGAACATCGCCTTGGTTCTCTTGCTGATGTAGCTTTCAACCGCCACCCAATTCGCCTGCTGGCGCGGGTCGGTATCCTCAAGGCGAATGCGTTTGCAGCTCATACAGATGGGTAGGATACCCTCCAACTGGGTGATACGGTCCAGCGCCTCCTGCAGTTCGGAGATCCTGCCCCGGAGTTCCCTTTCATGGCGATCCAGGGAATTGATCATGCAGTTGAAGGCTTCGGAGAAATCTCCCATGAAATCGATGCGCTGACTATAATCGCCCTGTGCCACCTGGTTTGCCTGCCAGGTCAAGTGGAGCAGTCGTGAATGCAGTTCTTTAAATGGGGAGCCCAAAAAGTTGCGCGGTCGGGGCGGTTGAATCTTGTCCAGGGTACCCTGGGACAGGGGGAGGATGAACTCCTGCACCTCCTGCAGATAGGCAAACAGCTCGTTAAGCAGTTGCGCCAGTCGCCGTTCATCAGTATCAGCCAGGTGGTCGGTGGGGATCAGCTCAGGCACTTTCCCTTCCAACAGGGTGTGCAACTTATGGCAGACCTCGGTCATCATGGATGCGTCCTCCTCAAGAGCAGAGCTGGGTCAATGAGCTCGGCATCAAGAACAATCACTCAATCACGAATGCCTTGGGCGGAAAAGCGGCAGACCCGGTCGCCACTGGCCCAACAGTCAATCTCTTTGACGCTGAACGGTTTGCCGGTATAGAGTTCGAGCAGGCCGGCAATGAATCCCTCATCGTAGCGGCAGACGACTTCGTCGGTACAGGGCAGACCGGAACAGTCCAGGTCCTCGGCCACGGTGAGGGTGAATTGCAAAGTTTCGAGATCCGCTCGCTCAAGGCGCAGGATACCGATGGACTGCTCCCTGAGAACCCGCTGCAGTTGGGCGATGAACTCGTTGAACGGCAGGCTGGTGTTCAGCATGGTACGGCAGAACTCCGTGCCAGCCAGCTTGCCGGCCTTCACCATAATGTCATTGGCCTGCTCATTGCCAAGTTCAGCGACCAGTACATCCCAGAGCGTGAACTGCATCAGACGGTAGACCGTTACCGGAACCATCGGACCGAGATTCGGTCTGCCAAGGTTCACGTCCCCCAAATTCTGCCAGGTGAACCGAGTTTTGTCTTGCTCAACACTCATGGAATTTCTCTCCGAGGACGGGTGCGGATTTTAAATATCACCAAAACCCAGGTAGGCGGATGGGGCGATCGCAATAACGGCTCCTGGATGTTTCAGACGACAATTCGCCCGAACGATACTGGTTTCCGATGAAGTCGTTCCCCCTAGGCAACCAGCCATCGACATAATAGAAAGATACTTTACCAAAAGGAAAAGGGTCAAGTAAAGAAGCGAACCGGCAGGCCTCCCTGTGACGGTCACTTCCCGACCAGAAACACAACAAGGGATTGCAGCGCGAGAGTCTGCAATCCCTTGTTGTGTTTCCTGACGTTCAGAGAGCGCCTGTGAACCCGCTGTGCGTCATGGGGGAAGAACCATCCCAGCGGATGAGGGGCGGCAATCATGACGACGGCATAGCTGCTGCTGACCGCTGCCGGTCGGACCAACGCCGCGAAGTTCCCTTCCCGGGCGCCGATCCAAGTCCCCAGAATTACCTGCCCCTTACGCCGGCACTAGGGTCACGAACTGGAGCGCCTTGGTGGTGCACTTGGTGACACAGGCCGGTTTCAGCCCAGCATCGACCCGGTCCATGCAGTAGTCGCACTTGATAGCCTTGCCGGTTTGCGGGTTCATTTGCGGGATATGCCAGGGACAGGCACCCTGGCAGGCCATGCAGCCGACGCATTTGTCCTGGATGATATACACAATGCCGTCGTCCCGCTTGAGCATTGCTCCGGTGGGGCAGATGGGAACGCAGTGCGGATCGTCGCAGTGATAGCAGGAACGAAAGGAAAAGACCGTCTTGGGCACTCCATGCACGGATTTGAGGGGCAGGTGGTCGACTTCGCAAAGGATGGGCCCGACCGGCAGCCCCTTGTTGGTCTTGCAGTGGACTTCGCAGCCGTGGCAGCCGATGCAGCGGCGGGCGTTGAGGTAGATCATGTATTTGTTCACAGTTCGACCCTCCTCTTGGGATTGCGGTTGCTGCGGCGGACCACGACAAAAGTTTCGCAGAGGTTAATCGCACCCCCGGCCTGGTCCCAGTCGTCGAGTTTGCCCACCATCAACTTCTGATCGCTGAGCCCGGCATGGTAGGCCCGGGTCTGCAGCGGCACCTGCCGGCCGAACCCATGCACCGTATAAACCGCCTCCGGGTGGAGGAACTCGGTGATGTGGGCGAGCACCGTGCCAGGGTAGGAGCCGTCCTCGGAGGTGACGTCCACCAGATCGCCCTGGTTAATGCCGAGCTTGGCCGCGGCGCGGGTGTTGATCCAGATGGTGTTCTCCGGCATCAATTCTGAGAGCAGCGGGTTGTTGATGGTATGGCCGTGGGTGTGGACCGCCGACCGGCCATAGACGAGCCGGAACAGCCCCTTGGGCGGCTTCAGCGGCGAGGCGTAAGGCTTGAGCGAGGGCAGGCCGGCGTCGTCGAGTTTCTTGCTGAGGATCTCGATCTTTCCCGAGGGGGTCTTGAACTGGCCGTCGAGCTTGTCGCGATCGTACATGATCACCTTGTCGCTCAGCGCAACGAAGCCCTTGGCATCGAAATCCTCAATGGCAAGCCCGGTGGGTTCGAGCTGCCACTTCCAGATCTCCTCGATGGTCCGGTGCGGAAAGGCGGCCCCCATGTCGAGCCGTTCCGCCAGCTGGGTGAAGATCTCCCAGCCGGCACGGGTGTTCAGGCGCGGCTCCACCGCCCGGCGGCGTACCGAAAGCCGTGGTTTGGGCCCCTTCTGCATGAAGATGGGTGATTCCCGCTCCAGGTAGGTGGACTCCGGCAGAATAACATCCGCGTACCAACCGAACTCGCTGTAGTGGGTGTCGATGGAGATGAGCAGGTCACACTGGTCAAAAAGAATCTTCTGCCGTTGCGGATCGGGCATGCAGTTGAAGGGGTCGTGGCGCATGGCGATCCAGGCGCGGATGGGGTAGGGGTCCTCGCGCTGCATGGCCGGGAAGAAGAGATGCGCCAGCCCCGGTCCCTTGTCGAAGTGCTTGTATTTCCAGCCAACGCCGTCGGCCCGTCTGATGTCCGGGGCCGGGCAGTCAAAATCGCGGATGCCTTTGACACCGCAGTCCGCCGCCCCTTTGGGAATGATCAGGCCGCCGGTCATCTCGATGTTGCCCATGAGCACGTTGAGCAGGTGCAGGGCGCGACTGGCGTAGAAGGAGTCGCGATAACGGGAGAGGTTCCAGCCGGGGTGGAAGATGACCCTGGGCCGGTCCTCGGCGATCTCGTCGACAAACTCCTTGATCGCCTTCTCCTTGATGCCGCACTCGGCTGCGGCCCAGGCCGGGGTGTACTGCTCGACAAAGGGGAGCAGATCCTCAAAGCCGCTGACGTAGCGGTCGAGGAAAGCCTGATCGTGCAGGCCCCGTTTGAGCACCTCGTGGATGACACCAAGGCAGAGGGCGTAGTCGGTTCCCGGCCGCACCAGGAAGAAGCGGCTAGCCTTGAGGCCGGTCATGCTCTGGCGCACATCAACGTAGGTCAGGCGGCCACCGGCCTCGAGCATGTCCATGACCTGGAGGTTCTCGGCAATGCGGAGCGAATCGAAGGTGTTGCGGCCAAACAGCACCAGGTGGCGGGCGTTCTTGATGTCGTACTGGAACCCCTTGCGGCCGACGCCGTTGAGGGAGAGGCTGGCGTGATGGGTGTTGCGGCCGCAGGTGTTGTCGTGGTTGGTGTAGTTGGGCGAACCGAAGGCATGGCAGAAGGTCTTGTACATGCTCTGCCAGGGGCCGCCGCGCGAAGAGAGCACCAGCGCCTCGGGGCCGTGCTCCTGCTTGATCGTCCTGAGCTTGTCGGCGATGTAATCCAGGGCCGTGGGCCAGCTCACTTTCTGCCAGCGACCGGCGCCGCGACCGCCTTCGCGGATGAGCGGCTGGTGAGGCCGCTCATCGTCGTCGATGAGGGCGACCCCGGCTGAACCTTTGGCGCACAGCGCCCCGCCCAGGAGGTGGGGATTGCCCTCGATCCAGGTGACGCGGTTGTTCTCCGTCTCCACCCGAATGGGGCAGCGCACGGTGCACATGCCGCAAATTGAGTAGACCGATTGTTTCATGTCCGTTCCTCCAGTGCTGTGGTATCCCGACCCGGGACAGGCGATGCGGAAATCTGGGCGAATACTCTGACGGCCGCGTGCGCCACAGGGTAGCGCGGCGCACACGGCCCGATTCGGGCAGTAACGTTTTCCCCTGCCATGGCTCACAGCCAGGCCGTAGCCGGCAGGCGAAAATGCTTCGACTTCTATCTTTTCCGTGGGTACGGCCAGGCCATGATCCCGCCCTCCATGACCTTGACATTGGTGAATCCGTGTGCCCGGAGAATGCATTCAGCCTCGTAGCCGCGCAAGGAAAGCTTGCAGAAGCAGATAATTTCCGCATTCTTGTCCGCCGGCAGTTCAGCCAGGCGTGAGCGCAGGGCTCCCAGGGGAATCAGATGCTCGCCGATACCAAGGTGCATTTCCTCGTATTCATTGGGATTGCGGCCGTCCAAGAAGTACGGCGTTTCGCCGGCATCGATTTTTCTCCACACCTCCTGCACGCTGATCCCCGTCATTCTTCCCTTCAGTTTGTTCTGCATGAGATGGCTAGCGGTGATGAAGTGATCAATGGCCGGAGAAAATGGCGGCGCATAGGGCAGATCGGCATTGACCACGTCCTCGACCGCGAGTTTGCCCTGAATGGCCATAGCGGCAGTGGCAATCTGCCGACTGACGTCTCCCAGCCCCACGCACTGATAGCCGAGTATCCGCTGCTGCTTGTCGACCAGCAGTTTGGAAATGAGGATTTTCGCACCCATGAACCCCGGCTTGTCCGGGCTGGCGTTGACCACGGTGGTATAGCCTACAAGGCCCATGCGTTGGGCGGCCTTTTCCGAGAGGCCGGTGGAGCCCGCAGCAAAGTCAAACACCTTGCAGATGCCGGTATGGATGGTGCCGGGAAAGGTGACGCTGTTGCCGCGGATGACGTTCTCGCCAACCACCCGCCCTTCAAGGTTGGCCAGATCGCCCATGGGGGCGAACACGGCTTCGTTGGTGATGCGGTTGGGAATCTCGACACAGTCACCGGCAGCGTAGATGTCAGGGTCTGAGGTCTGCAGGTACTGGTTCACTGTGATGCCGCCGAATGTTCCGATAGCCAGCTTGGCCTCCCTGGCGAGATCACTTTGGGGGCGTACGCCGATTGCCATGACTGCCAGGCCGCACTCAAGCAGGGTGCCGTCGGCCAGTTTGACCCCGGTCAGGGCGCCATCCTCACCAACGAATTCCTTGACAGCGGTGCCGGTCAGCACTTGCGCGCCCTTGGCCTTCATATGGTTTTCCACCAGTTTGGCCAGGTCCCAATCAAGGAAGGTGAGTACCTGATCGACCGCCTCCACCACGGTCACCTGGATGCCGGAGGTCTGCAGGGCCTCGCAGGCTTCCACGCCAATCAGGCCCCCGCCAATGACCACGGCTTTTTTAACCTTACCCGCATCGCGAACGGCGCGCAGATAATCGGTATCAGCCATGGAGATCAGGGTGGTGACCCCGTTCAGGGTAATGCCCGGGATGGGCGGCATGTTTGCCCTGGCGCCAACGGCGATGACCAGTTTGTCATAGGCAATCGTCTGTTCCTTGCCGCTCTTGAGATTGCGGCAGACAACCAGTTTTTCCAACCGATTGATGGCAACAGCCTCGGTTTCGACCAGGGCCTTGATATTTTTAGCCTTTTGAAAAAAGACCGGATCGCGGACCACGCCAGCCGGCGTGCACAGCAACTGGTTGCGATCATCGAACACCCCGCCGACGTAGTACGGATACCCGCAGGAGGCCATGGACAGGTCCGGCGCCTTCTGGATCAGGGTAATCTCCGCGAATTCATCGAGTCTTCTCGCCTTGGCGGCGGCTTTGGCACCGGCGGCGGAACCGCCAATCACAACAATCTTTTTCACTGCCACGCTAGTATCCTCCTGGTTGGTTAATAAAAAAATATCCGAACTTTTTCGCCCGAATGTCTCTTACTCATTTCTGGCCTGGATCGAGAGCATGCCCAGGATCCCCCTGATGGCCCTGAAATAGGGCTCATCTGACCCTCCGGCCTTGGCCAGGACATATCCCCCCTGCACCACAGCGGCAATGGTGGCGGCGCCATCACTCGCGTCGAAGGTGGCGGCAAATTCACCATTGGCCTGCCCCTCAGCCAGCACCTCCAGCAACCGTTCATGCAGCCAGGCAAAGGTCTCCGCAACGGGCTGGTGCAGGTCGGGATTGGCAACAATCTCCGGGTCAGCGGTCAAACGGCCCAATTGACAGCCCTGCAGCACCTGCCGTTCCTCCAGCAGAAACGACTCGATTCGCGCAAAGGCGCTTCCCGGCCGTGCAAGACGGGATTCGGTAAATAATCTGAGCTGTTCGGCGCAGCGCTGAATGGCAGCCAAGGCCAGATCCGCCTTGCCGCCAAAGTGATGGTACATGCTGCCCTGGCCGACGCCGGCCCGTTGCTGAATCGCCTTTGGGCTGGTTCCAACGTAGCCGCGCTCCCAGAGGAGCGCCTGGGTGCTGGTTATCAATCGTTCTCGTGCTTCCATGTGCTCTCCCGTGGGTGCAAGGATATTTTACGTACTAGTAGGTACAATACTTGTGCTGCCAGTGCAAGAAGAACCGACGTTTGCCAAAAAAATTCATTGTTTTAAGGTGGAGAGGGGGCCAAGAGCAGTTCAGGGTCACCCGAATAACAGGACAAACATCCCCCATGCGATCAGCACTGCCAATATCAGGGTTGCGTTTCGTCGCAGTCTGTATTCGATGCCGCTGCGTTCAGGCGGGGTGTCGCCAACCGTGATTTGATACGTTGGCATTTGCCGTGGGTGCTTGATTGCTGCCAGTGCAGTTCTGAACACGCTGTGAAACAGCTCTGTAAGCCTTCGCGCCAGACAGGTGACAGGAACGATCAGGTCACCGGCTGGAATAGGCCAGGCATGCAAGCGAGGTGCTGCCACGTATGCCAGTGCCGTGCCGACAAACACTGGCCAAAGGAGGCCGGGCAGTTGGTAAGGATCCGGCAGTATCCCGGACGGCTGCGGCACCCAGGGGCTCAGGACATGGGCGAACATACTTGCACAGAGCAACAGCCCCCAACCCAACCAATGCCAGCGGGTGACGGGGGGGCGCGGTTCGGTCTCATGATGGAGCAGCCACAGATAGCGGGCTATCAGGGTGGTGGTGCCGATGGCTGCGATACCGAGGAACAACGGAAGGGATCGCCACCATGCCGATGGAGCGATGGCTGTGGACAGCGCTAATTTGAGATTGACCTTGGCTGCAGCGCCGCTCGGCAACAGCCCGGCAAGCGAAAGCCCTGGCAGGGCGAGGGCGGCCCACAATCCGTATTGCCAGCGCCTGGCGACTTGGTTGGCCACTCCGACGCCGAGGAACAGGGCGCCCTTTGCCAAGCCATGATGCAATGCATACAGGGCGACAGTCGGGGCCAGAGCCGGCCACAGCGCCGGCTGAAGCAAACCGGCGCCGATGCCCATAGTGATCAGCCCCATCTGGCTGATGCTCGAATAGGCCAACACCGTCTTGGGGGTGTGCTGGTGAATGCCGAGCAGCGCCGCGCTCCAGGCCGCGATGAAGCCGGCGCCTATGACTGCAGCGCCCCACTGCGGCAAGGCGATCAA
>JBGSPP010000313.1:0-3676 GCA_041738515.1 Desulfobulbus sp. | reverse complement strand
GCCGCGATCTCGTTCGCGATTGTGGCGGGCTTGCGAAACATGATCCAGTCGTCGTGCGAGTACGAGTGGTTGCCCAGGGTATGGCCCCCGTCGAGGATGGCGGCAATCAGGCGCGGGTGCCGCGCCGCCCGCTCGCCGGTGACGAAGAAGGTCGCAAGCAGGCCGTGTTCGCGCAGCAGTCGCAACAGCGGCAGGGTAGAAAGGGGATCCGGGCCGTCGTCAAAGGTGAGGCTCACCCCCACCGGTCGGCCGCGGCTGATCACGGGGAAAAAAAACGGGGCACCGGGGAACAGGGGCAGGATCAGGCAGGCCAGCACGTAGCCAGCCAGCGGCAGCAGGGCAAGGCCAGGATGCAAAGCAAGACAGACCGCAGCCAGAAACAGGGCCAGAAAGCCGCACCACTCGGCCATGGACAGGGGGCGTCGTTCGAGCCCGCTCATCCGCGACAGTCCCGCAAACACCGGCGCATCAGCCACGCAGCAGCCAGAAAGTGATCAGGGTAAACGCGGTCAGGTGCACCCAGAGGATTCGTGCGCGGTGCAGGTGGTACCACTCGTCAAGCATCTGCAGATTCCGCAGGCCGCCCATCAGGCGGCGCCAGCGGTCGAGCCGCAGGTAGGCGTCGTTGTCCGAAGCGGCGTTGCTCTGGAAGGCGATCGAGGGATAGACGGCAAACATGCGCGGGCTGTTCAGGTCGCGGAGGAAATCGTCATAAGGCTTCCCGTTCCAGGCATGCTCGCGGAGCATGCGGGCGGCAAAGGCGGCCTCCACCACATAGGCATGGGTGAGGCTGCGATAGCGAACCCGCAGCACCGAAGGGTGTTCGGTCCGGCGGCTGGCCTTGACCATGCAGCCAAGGAACAGCACCTCCCAGGGTGTGCCCGAGGCGAGGAACTCGCCGATCCGCCGCACCAGCAGCGGCGGGCAGCATGCAAAAACGACATCGTCCTCAAAGATGAGGATGCGCCGCGCCCCGCGCGCCAGTCCCCGCTCCATGCAGGTCAGGTGGGACTCATAGATGCCGCGCTCGCAGTCAACAGGGTGTTTGTCGACCAGATGAAACTCGACCTGGTTGCCCAGACCCACGGCCGCGAACTGACGCGCGGCCTCCTGCCGCCGGTCCGGACGGCTGGTCAGGGAGATGCAATAGGCGGCATCGATCCACGACCAGTCGGGAGCCACTTCGCGGTGGTGGCAGGTTATTTTCTCTGTTGCCTTTTCAGCAGCCGAGCGCATAAGATAGCAGGCCTTGCCGGAACGGGCCAGGCTGCTGCCAGCGCCCGTGTTCGGCCTATGGTTGGTCATCAATCCCGGCTGTTGTACCGGGACGGACGGGAAAACTCAAGGTGATTGATACGCATACACAACAGGGCCGCAAAGATCTGGTGCTGGTCCATCCGGCAGGCTCGAACTGGATGCCGGGCAAGCGGGACGTCAGCTCCACGGCCAACCGCATGGCCCCGCTGGGACTGTTGTCCATCGTTGCCTATCTGGAGCGGCACGGCCTGGCCGTGGCCGTGGTCGACTGCCTGGGTCCCTCGGCCGACCGAGATCCCGCGGCCACGGTGCGCACAATCCTCGCGCACGAAGCGCCCCTGGTGGGTTTTGCCGCCACCACCGCCGGCTTCCTCGACGGCCATGACCTGGCGATGCGGCTCAAGTCCATCCGCCCGGGGATCCGCACTGTGTTCGGCGGGGTGCATGTCTCGGCCCTGGGCGGCACGCTGCTGGAGCAGTTTGCGGCCATCGACTATCTCTGCCTGGGCGAGGGCGAACAGACCCTGTTGGAGCTGGCCAGCGGCAGCCCGCCCGAGCGCATCGACGGCCTGGTCTACCGCGATGGCGACGCCGTAATCACCAACCCTGCCCGCCTGCCCATCGAGGATCTGGACTCGCTGCCCTTCCCGGCCTACGAACGGCTGGAGGGATTTCCCCGCGGCTACGACCTGCCCCTGTTCAGTTATATCAAGCCGCCCGGGGCCACCATGATCACCAGCCGCGGCTGTCCCTACCAGTGCTCCTACTGCGATCGCTCGGTGTTCAAGCGCAGCTACCGCTTCAACTCGGCAGAGTATATCTACGAGCACATGGCCTCTCTGCGCCGCCGTTTCGGGGTCAGGCACCTCAACATCTACGACGACCTCTTCACCCTGCAGCGCGGCCGCATCGAATCACTCTGCGCCATGCTGATCGACCGGCCGCTTGGCGTGCAGTTCAACTGCGCCGTCCGGGTCGGCCATGCCGACGACGCCCTGCTGCGCCTGCTCAAGCGGGCCGGCTGCCTGATGGTCTCCATCGGTATCGAGAGCGGCGACCCCGGCCTGCTGGCGACGCACAAGCCGGGTGTTTATCTGGACGAGGTGCGGGACACGGTCCGCCGCCTGCAAACCATCGGCCTGCGGGTCAAGGGCCTGTTCATGATGGGACTGCCTGGCGAGACCGAGGCCTCGATAGAGCGGACCAGCGACTTTGCCCTCTCCCTTGGCCTGGACGACATGAACATGACCAAGTTCACCCCCTTCCACGGCGCACCCATCTGGCCGACGCTGGCCGAGGCGGGAGAACTGCGCGAGGACTGGCGGCTGATGAACTGCCTCAACTTTGTCTTCCGGCCCAAGGGCATCGCCTCCTGGGAGCAGCTGGATCAGTTGTACAACACCCATGTCAAACGTTTTTATTCTGACGCTGGCTGGCGGCGGCGGTTCCGCGGCCGGGTCTGGGAGCACCGCCACAGCCTGCTGCGCCTGATCGCCCATCTGCCTGATTTTCTCTCCGCCATGCGCGATTTTGAACCCAGACCAGCGGCCCCGACCGTGCCCGAGTGGAACCAGCGATGAGCACCGACACCGTCATTGTCCTTGATTTCGAGACCAGCGGCATGTCGCCCAACAACGGCGACCGGCCCATCGAGGTGGGGGCGGTGCGCATCGAGGGCGACCTGATCGTGGACCGGTTTCAGGCGCTGATGAACCCAGGCTTTCCGGTCAGCTGGTTCATCGAACGGCTGACCGGAATCGGCAACGACCTGATCGCCGACGCCCCACCCTGCGAGGCGGTCATGGCCCGGTTCGCCGACTGGATCGGGGAGACGCCGTTGGTTGCGCACAATGCCGGCTTTGACCGTGCCTTCCTCGATGCCGAACTGGCCCTCATCGGCCGCACGCGGACCAACGCCATGGCCTGCTCCATGCTGGCGGCGCGGCGGCTTGTGCCCGATTCGCCCGACCACAAGCTCGCCACTCTGGTTCGCCATCTGGGCTTGTACACCGACGGCACCTTCCACCGCGCCCTGGCCGATGCCGAAATGACCGGCCACCTGTGGATCGCCATGACCGACCTGCTTCTGGGCGGGTACGGCCTGGCCGAGGCGCCCTTTTCCCTGATGCAGGCTCTCGGCCGAATGGCCAGGTCCAAGGTGGGCGGGCATCTGCGGTCGCTGGCGGGCAGGCCTGCGTCCGGCCAGACGCGGCTGAAAGCCTGCATGGGCCGGCCATGAGTGATGGAGCCTCAACCATCCGCCGGCAGCTGACCGACCTGCTCAGCCAGGGGCCGATCGGAGTGCGCGAGCTGTCGCAACTGGTGCATCAGAGCGAACGCGAGGTCTACGAGCATCTCCAGCATATCGAACAATCGGTGCGGGCCGGGGGCGCGCGTCTGGTGATCGAGCCCTCCGTCT
>JBGSPP010000302.1:0-5953 GCA_041738515.1 Desulfobulbus sp. | reverse complement strand
GGCGGTGGTCTGCTGCATGTCGCCGATCTGGTTCTTGATGTCCACCGTGGCCGCGGCGGTCTGCCGGGCCAGTTCCTTGATCTCGTTGGCGACCACGGCAAATCCCTTGCCCGCGTCGCCGGCCCGGGCCGCCTCGATGGTGGCGTTGAGGGCCAGCAGGTTGGTCTGCTCCGAGATCTCGGTGATGGTTTCGGTCACCCGCCCGATCTTGCGGGCCGATTCGCCCAGCGCTGCCATTTTCTCCGAGGCCTGCCGCGACTGCTTGACCGCACCCTCGGAGATGGCCCGCGCCTTCTCCGCGCTCTGGGCGATCTCGCTGACCGTGGCGGTCATCTCCTCAGTGGACGAGGCCACCATGTTGACGTTGCTGGTTGACTGCTCCATGGCGGCGGAGACCGACTGGATGTTGGTGCTCATTTCCTCGGTGGCGGCGGCCACGGTGGCGGCCTTGTCCGAAGTCTCCTTGGCGTTGGAGGAGAGCTGTTTGGAGACGGCGGCCAGGTCGTTGGACGAGGCGGTCATCCGGTTGACGCCGTCGATGACCTGCCGGATCATAGCACTGAGCTGGCCGACCATGGCGTTGAGGGATTTGGCCATCTGGCCGACCTCGTCTTTCTGGTCGAGCGCGAGCTTGGTAGTGAAATCGCCCTTGGCCATGGTCTCGGCCAGGGCTGAAGCCATGCCCACGGGTTTGGTGATCGAGCGGACAATGAGCACGGCCTGCACCACGCTCAAGACCAGAGCGGCGACCAATATCCCGGTGATGATCCGCATGGCTGCATTGGCGTCCTCGGCCGCTTCATTCCCTGCCTTCTTGGCCATTTCGGTCTGGAAGGTGTTGAATTCCGCCAACGTGCCAATGTAATTCCGCTGCACTTCGCGGATGTCGGAGAGCAACAGCATCTTGGCCTTCAAGGTCTGCTCGTTCTTGATCAGCTCCATGTAGGTCTCGGTGTGGCGGATGTAGACCGGACGCACCTCCTTGATCTTGGCCATGAGGGCCGAACCCTTTTCACTCGTGACCGTTTTGTTCAGAGTATCGAGCAGGTCACCGATGGTCTTGCGCGCCTCGGCGATCCGCCGCAGTTCGTCAGCCTGGCGGCCCTTGTCCTCGTCGATATACAGGTTGCGCAGGGCGCGGGCAATGATGTTGAGGTTGTCGACCATGGTGTTGGCCTGCTCCACCTTGACCATCCGGTCCTTGATCAGCAGGTCGATCTCCCCATGTAGCCCCTGGACCGAACGGATGCCATACAGGCCAACGATCATCATCAGCACCAGGAGAATGCCGAATCCCAGTCCCAATCGCGTCCCGATCTTCCAATTGCTCAGCATTGATGCACTCCTTGTGGTTGAATGAGATTCGGCGGCGCAGGGGTTTTGCCCAGCGTCTCCCCCCGCCGAAAAAGAATGGTTTGTCCTTCCGGACCGTCACCAAACGGCTGGCCGGCCATCATCAGCCGGCCGGCGCAGCTGGTGTCCCTGTCGCTGGCGCCTCAGGCGTTGTCCAGCACCTCGCGGATGGTGCGGGCCAGTTCCTGGGTGACAATGGGTTTCATCACCACCAGGCGAACCCCGAACCGGGCCGTCTCGATGCCCTCGATATCTTCGCTGTTGCCGGTGTGCAGGATGATTGGCGTCTGCGGCATGATGCGGTGCACCTCGTCGGCCAGGGCCAGGCCGGTCATACTCGGCATGCTCAGGTCGGTGATGACCAGATCGCAATCGATTGGCGAACGTTCCAGGCAGCGGAGGGCCTCCCTCGGGTCGCCGAAAGTCCGCACCTGGTAGCCGAGCCTGGACAGGCCCATGTCGAGCAGATCAAGGATTGCCTGCTCATCGTCGACGATAACCAGTCGTTCCCTACCCTCGACCGGGGCCTTGGTTTCGTGCGCTTCGGCGTCGTCCTCTCCCTCGGTAGCCGGCAGATACACCCGGAAGGTCGTTCCCTGCCCGGGGCGGCTCTCCATGGTGATACCGCCGCCGTGTTTGAGGATGATGCCGAGCGCCAGGGCCAGGCCCAGCCCGGTTCCCTCATCGACCTCTTTGGTGGTGAAGAACGGATCGAAGATTCGAGCCTGCATCCGCGGATCGATGCCGCATCCGGTGTCGGACACGGTGACCAGCAGGTAGCCGCCGGGCTGGATGTAGCCGCCGTCGACCCCGGCCAGGGGTTCGCGGACTTCGGCCTCCTCGAGCGTCACGGCGATGGCGCCGGTGTTGTTCTTGCCGATGGCCTGCTTGGCGTTGGTGCAGAGGTTCATGAACACCTGGTGCAGCTGGGTGGCCTCACCGTAGACCGGCCGGCAGTCTTTGCCGATCCTGGCGTCGATGTCGATGGTGGCCGGCAGGGAGGCCCGGAGCATTTTCAGCATCTCGCCCAGCAGATTCTGCAGCCGGACGGGGCGATACGCTTCCGCACTCTCCTGCCGGCTGAAGGAGAGAATCTGGCGGATCAGGTCGGTAGCCCGGTCACCGGCCTTGATGATCTGCTGGATGTGGCCGCGCACCGGATCGTTCGGGTCGAGTTTTTCCAGCGCCATCTGGCCGTAGCCCAGAATGGCGGCGAGAATGTTGTTGAAATCGTGGGCAATACCGCCGGCCAGGGTGCCGATGGCCTCCAGTTTGTTGGCCTGGCGGATCTGCCGCTCCAGGATTCTGCGTTCCGCTTCCCGCTGTTGTTGTTCGGTGACGTCCTGAAAGACCGAGAGCAGCTTGCGGCCGTGTCGGGTGGCGATGATTTCGGCGGAATACAGGCAGCACAGTCGCCGGCCATCGGCCCTGGTCATCTCCAGTTCGATGTTCTGCACGTACCCCTGACTGTTGAGGCGCTCGACCAGGTCCCGGCGCTGCTCCGCAGTGATGAAGCCCAGGCCGACCGAGGTGCTGCCGATGGCCTCTTTCCTGTTGAAGCCGGTCATGGTCACAAACTGGTCGTTCACATCGAACAGCAGGCCGGTCTCGATTTCGCTGAGTACCATGCCGATGGGCATGGAGCGGAAGGACTGCTCAAGGATCTCTTCGTGCTGCTTGCGGAGAGTGACGTCACGGGCGACGCCGACCACGCTTTCCACCTCGCCCTGGTCGTTTACGTGGGGCGCCAGGGTGAACTCCAGGGTCGTCACCCTGCCGCGTTGGGTGCGATGGAATTCGACGTTCTGCGGTTGGCCGGTGGCGATCACCCGCTGGACGCCGGCGTCGAGGGTGCGGCACTGCTCCGGGTCGGGGTAGAGCAGGTCGCAGAAACAGCGGCCGGCGATCTCTTCCACGGTGGAGGCGCCGATCCGGTCCAGAGCCACCGGGTTGGCAAACAGCATCCTGCCCTCGCGGTCGTACTGGGTGATGCCGTCGCCGCTGCTGCTGACGAGGATGTTGTACTGGGCCTCGCGCTTTCGCAGCGCCAGGAGCGATTGGCGCAGGCTTTCTCGCATCCGGTTGAAAGCCGACTCCACCGAGGTGAGTTCGTCGCCCCCTGGACCCCGGGGTGTTGGCCGATCAAGCAGCAACTGCTGATCCAGGGTGTCGGTGGTGATCTGGCGAGCAAAATCGGCCAGGGCATGGAGATGGCGGCCGACAAAGCGGTGGTAGAGAGAGGACGAGAAAAAGGCGGTCAGGAGTGCGACCATGAACAGCAGGGCGAAGAGTAGACCGGCCCTGGACCATTGGGCCTCCATCAGGTCGTCGAGACATGCGGTGATGCGGACCTGACCAACCGTCTGCCCCGTCCCGTTCTGGCCTCCGTACGTCAGGGCATGGGTATGCTCCACCGGGCGGCGACATTCGCCCGACCCGGCTGCCAGCACAGTCCCGTCCGCCCGGTCGATTCTGATCCCGATGATGCCGGGGACCTGCGAAACCCCGTGCATCAGGGCCTCGGTGACCTCGCGGCTGTCATGGAAGAGGCTGCTGCCGATGCCTTGTTCCAGGGTTTTGTGGATGGCTGCCAGGAGATGATCAGACTCCTGGCGGTCTTGCCGGTAGGAAAGAAACAGCAGCAGGCTGGCGCCGGCCACGGCCGCGGCCAGGTTGAAAGTGAACAGGGCAAGGATGAAGGTGTCGGCGATGCGTTTCTGCCGAGGGTTTGTTGCAGCGCCGGCCATGGTTCCCGTCCTGAGTTGAACGCAAGGAGCGTCCGCATGCCCCCCGGCATGGCAACACCGCCGTGAACGCGTCGGATGCAAGGCGTTTCAGCGACGGTGTGGACGCTTCAAGTTCATTAAAGCAGATACGGAACCCGATTCAAAGCGATCTTAAAATTTCGGGAAAAAACAGCCAATTGGATGGTGGTCGTTGAGAAGAATACCAAGCGATCAACCGAGCTCTGTCTGAGTGTTTTAACCAGGTCAGGTGGAGGCGTTGTCGTTACTGTGCACCCACCGGACCGCGTGGCGGGTCAGCTCGAAGGCGTTGGCCATGCCCAGTTTTTTACGGATGTTCATACGATGGGTCTCGATGGTCTTGACGCTGAGGCAGAGCTGGCGGGCGATCTCCCGGGGGGGCAGGCCCGTGCCGATGAGGCGGAAGATTTCGAATTCGCGCGCGGTCAGCAGATCCTGCGGCTGGGCCGGTACGGACTCCCGCCGATCCGGGGTCTTGCCGACGTGGAGCAGCAGCAGCCTGCGGTTCATGGCCTCGCTGACAAACACCCCGCCCTCGAGAATGCGGTGAATGGCGTCGATAAGCAGGCGCACCGGTTCCTGCTTCATCAGGTACCCCCGCGCCCCGGCCCGCATGGCCCGTTCGGCGAAATTCCTCTCGTCGTGCATGGAGTAGGCGAGGAGGGGCAGGTCGGGCCAGGCCGCGTGAATCTCAACGATCAAATCGAGTCCCGACTGGTCGGAACCCTGCAGGGCGATATCGACTATCGCCAGATCAGGCGAAACCCTGGCCAGGTTTTCCATGGCCGACTGTCTGTCCGCCGCTTCGCCGCAGACCTCGAGGTCGGCCTCATGGGTGATGAGTTGGGCAATGCCATGGCGCATGGCCGGATGATCGTCAATGAGGAATACTCTGGTTCGTTTTGTCATGTCGCACCCTGATTCGGATTTCGGTTCCTTTGTTTGCCTGCTGTTCCACGGTAAAAAACGCGTTGATTGCCCGGGCCCGCGAACGCATCGCCATCAGGCCCACGCCCCGGCCCTGACCCGGGCTGTCGGGTTTCAAGCCAATGCCGTTGTCGGCGATGGCCAGGATAAGGTCGTCGCCTTCCCTGCACCATCGCAGGTCGATGCGGGTCGCTCCGGCGTGCCGCGCGGCGTTGCGAAGGCCCTCCTGCGCGATCCGGTAGAGGTGATGCGCCTGCGGCAGGGTGGCCGGCAGCACGCCCTCCTCGAGGGAGAGCACAATCCTGGCGTCGGCGCCGTCCTGTATCGTGTCCGCCAGCGCGGCCAGGGCCCCAGGAAATTGGGCCGTATCCAGGACGGTCTGGAGCATGCCCTGGGCAATGGCATAGGCCTTCTTGACGGCCAGGTTGGCCTGGTGGCCCAGTTCCGCGGCCAGGGTCCTGGCCGCGGTATTGCGTTTCCCGACCTGGTGCTCGATCATGGCCGCCTGGAATTCGAGCCCCTTCAGGTCCTGGCAGAGGCCGTCGTGCAGCTCGGCCGCCAGATGTTCCCGCTCCTGTTCCGAAGCCATCAGGAGGAGGTGCTGCAGTTCCCTGCGTTCGCTCATGTCGAGCATCACATCGAGGACGTACTCCCTGCCCGCGATGGAAACGACCTCCGAATACAGCAGGCCGTCGCACAGGCTGCCGTCCTTGCGGCGCACCTGGACGTCGTAATTGGTCAGTCGGCACTGCCTGCGCAGTTGTTCCATGCCCTGTTGATAGTTCTCGGGACTGGGTGCCAGGTTGAGTTCCAGTGCCGACCGCCCGATCACCTCGTGCCGGGCATAGCCGAGCGCGTTCAGCCAGGCGTCGTTGACCTCGAGAAAGCGCAGGTCGTCCATGGTGCGC
>JBGSPP010000301.1:0-5327 GCA_041738515.1 Desulfobulbus sp. | reverse complement strand
ATGATGGTGTCCTGGCCGATGCTGCAGCCCGGCGCGATCAGGATCGTTTCCGGGGCGAACATGGTCACTCCGGCGAGCATCAGGGACGCGTTGAGCCGCGCCTGCAGCACCGCGTGGGCCTGGGCCAGTTCGATGCGCGAGTTGACGCCGAGCACGTCGATGGCCTCGGCGTGGACAAAGGCTTCGACCCGGACACCCTGCCGGTTGGCGATGGCGACGATGTCGGTGAGATAGACCTCGCTCTGGCTGTTGTCGGTGCCCACCTGGCGCAGGGCGTGAAAAAGAAAGTTGCGTTCGGCCAGGTAGATGCCGGCGTTGATTTCGTCGATGGCGCGCTGCTCGCCAGTGGCGTCCTTCTCCTCGACTATCGCCTGGACCGTGCCCCGAGCATCGCTGATGATCCGGCCATAGCCGAACGGCTGGTTGAGCCGGGTGGTCATCAGAGTCAGGGTGGCCTGCCTTTGTTGGTGCTCGGCAATCATTGCCCGCAGGGTCGCGGCTTGGATGAGCGGAGTGTCGCCGCAGAGAATCAGCACCAGATCCGTCTGGCCGCAGACTGCCTCGGCGCAGAGCACGGCGTGGCCGGTGCCCAACTGCTCCTCCTGCACCACCGGGGTGACGCTCTGGTCACTCAGGGTGCGGAGGACTTCCTCGCGCTGGTGACCGACAATGACCGCGCACCGATCGATCCCGGCGGCGCCGAGGGCATCGAGGACGTGGTGCAGCATGGGGCGGAAGAAAACCTCGTGCAACACCTTGGCACGCGTCGATTTCATTCGGGTGCCCTTGCCGGCGGCAAGGATAACGGCGGTAATGGATTGTTTCATGGCATAAACCGGGCTGGGGAAAAGGAAGAGGCAGCAGGCGGCCTACTGTAAAAAAGAAAGCCGGTTTTGACAAGAACCACATGGTGCGGCGCGGGCAATTGACCGACCCGGACCCGCGGCAACCATTTTTCAGTTGCGGGAACCGGTCGTTCATGGCAATTGCCGAAGACTCCGGAATGATGCGAGGCGGGCTGACCTCGAGCGCTCCTGTTCCCTTTGAATCAACTCAGCCGGCGAGCGAATTCTCTATGCGAAGACCACACGAACACGCGGTGCTGATCCTGGACGGCGCCTGCGGCACCAATCTGCAGGAAATGATCATCCCGGCCAAGGCTTGGGAGGGCAGGGAGGGCTGCAACGAACTCCTCAACCTGACCGCCCCAGAGGTAATCGTCCAACTCCACGCGAGCTTTGTCGACGTCGGGGCCATGGTGATCGAGACCAACACCTTCGGCGCCAACCGCATCGTCCTTGAGGAGTATAACCTGCAGGATCGGGTCGAGGCGATCAACCGGGCCGGGGTGGAGAATGCTCGGCGGGCCATCGGCGGTAAAGCCGACACCTACATCGGTGGATCCATCGGGCCGGGTACCAAACTGCCTTCGCTCGGACACATCACCGTCGACGCCCTGGCGGCAGCCTATGCGGAGCAGATCCGGGCGCTGGTCGAGGCTGGGGTGGACCTGCTGATCATCGAGACCTGCCAGGATCTGCTGCAGATCAAAACCGCCATGACCACCTGCTTTGATATTCTGGACGAACTCGGTCTGGATATCCCGGTAATGGTGTCGGTAACCATCGAACGTACCGGCACCATGCTGGTCGGCACCGACATTGCCGCCGCCGCAGTGACCCTGGAGCCGTACCCTATCTTTTCCTTTGGTCTCAACTGCGCCACCGGTCCGCTGGACATGGAATCGCACATCCGTTATCTGAGCCGCAACTGGCCCGGCCGCATCTCCTGCGTACCCAACCAGGGCCTGCCCGAGGTGGTAGACGGCAGGACCTGCTACCCGCTCGATCCGGTCACCTATGCAAACGAGATGAAACGCTTTGTTATCGAATACGGGGTCAGTGTGGTCGGCGGATGCTGTGGCACCACGGCCGCCCACATCCGGCAACTGGTGCGGACCCTGGACGGTGTGCGGCCGGCCGTGCGGGAGGTGGCGGCATGAAGCCCTCGATTGCCAGTCTGTATCAGGCGGTGGAATTGCAGCAGGAGATACCGCCGTTGTTGATCGGCGAGCGGGCCAACGCCACCGGCTCGAAGAAGTTCCGCGAGTTGCTGCTTGCCGACGACTACCAGGCCTGTCTGAAGATAGCGCTGGAGCAGGAGGCCAAGGGGGCGCATGTCATCGACCTGTGCACCGCCTATGCCGGCCGGAACGAGACGGTCGACATGACCACCATGGTCGGGCTCTGCGCAGGCGCCCTCAAGGCCCCCTTGATGATCGACTCGACCACGCCCGAGGTCATCGAGGCCTGCCTGCGCCTCTATCCGGGGCGGGCGATCGTCAATTCGATCAACCTCGAGGACGGCGGCGTCAACATCCGCCGCATCTGCAAGGCGGCTAAGAAATACGGCGCAGCGGTGGTGGCCCTGACCATTGACGAAAAGGGCATGGCCCTGACCGCGGCCGACAAGCTGCGCATCGCCCGGAACATCCATGCCATCGCCGTGGACGAGTGCGGCCTGCGAACCAGTGACCTGCTCTTCGACAGCCTCACCTTCACCGTCGGTTCAGGCGATGCCACGCTGCGCGATGCCGCCATGCAGACCCTGGAGGGCATCCGCCGCATCAAGGCCGAACTGCCCGGATGCCTGGCCGTGCTCGGGGTGAGCAACATCTCCTTTGGCCTGCAGCCCCAGGCCCGCCGCTTGCTCAATTCGGTATTCCTCCACGAGGCGGTGGCGGCCGGGCTCGATGCCGCCATCATCGACGCGGCCAAGATAGTGCCATTGGCGAGCATAGCCCAGGAGGACCGTGAAATGTGCCTGGATCTGCTCTATAACCGGCAGGTCGTGGACGGCAAGGAGCCGCTGATGCGCTTCATCGACCACTTCAGCGGCAAGGCCGGCGAGGCGGCCGACCAGGGTCCGCAGGAGCCGACGGGTACGCCCGAGGAGCAACTCTTTGCCAAGGTGCTGAGCGGTGACAAGGATGATCTCGACGATCTGCTGGCCATGCTGCGCGAGCGGATCAAGCCGGTGGCCATCATCAACCAGATCCTGGTCCCGGCCATGCGCCATGTGGGTGAGTTGTTTGGCAAGGGCGAGATCCTGCTGCCCTTTGTCCTCCAGTCGGCCGAGGTGATGAAGGCCGCGGTCACACTGCTGGAGCCGTTCATGGACAGGGCCGAGGGCGACAACCGGGCCACCAGCATCCTGCTGGCCACCGTCCAGGGCGATGTCCACGACATCGGCAAGAACTTGGTGGACATCATCCTGTCCAACAATGGGTATGTAGTGCACAACATAGGCATCAAGGTGCCGGCAGAGACCGTGATTGAGAAGGCCAAGGAATATCAGGTTGATATGATTGGCCTGAGCGGTCTATTGGTGAAATCGGCCATTGTCATGCAGGAATCGCTGCCACAATATAAAGAGGCAGGGCTCGACATCCCCATTCTTTTGGGCGGGGCGGCGTTGACGCCGAAATTTGTCGCCGAGTCCTGTGCTCCAGGCTATAGCGGGCCGGTGGTTTACTGCGCCGACGCCTTTGCCGGGCTGAAGGCCGTGCGGGAGCATGAGGAGGGACGGCTGCAGTCCACCACCTATGACCCGTTGACCGCCGTAAAGCCGATGAAGCCGGGGGTGCGGCACCTGACCGTCGACAGGTCCAACCCGGTGCCTCTGCCGCCTTTCATCGGCCAGCGGTATGTGGAGGAGATCGACCCGGCGCTGTTCCTGCCGCTGATCAACACCCAGGCACTGTTTCGCGGGCGCTGGGGTTACCGCCGAGGCAAGATGGGGGCGGAAGCGTACCGGGAACTCGTCCTCGGCACGGTCCAGCCCATCTACCAGGAATTGCTGCACCGCTCGGTTGCCGACGGCTGGCTGCAGGCGCGGGTGTCGTATGGATATTTTTCCTGCCACGCGGAGGAGAATTCCGTGATAGTCAGAGCCGACGGGCAGGAGTACCCCTTTTTCTTTCCCCGCCAGAGCGAGCCGCCGCACCTCTGCATTGCCGATTATTTCAAGTCGGCCGGGGAGGGTGGCGACATTGCCGGCTTCTTCATCGTCACCATCGGGGCGCGCATCGGCGAGGAGACCACCCGACTGTACCGGGACAACGCCTATCACGATTATCTCATGCTACATGGCTTCAGCGTCGAGGCTACGGATGCGCTGGCCGAGTACTGGCATGGAGTCATGCGCGAGGAGTTGGGCATAGCCGGCGATCAGTCCAAAGATCCTGTAGGCGCCATCACCCAGGAATACCAGGGATCGCGCTACGGCTTCGGCTATCCGGCCTGTCCAGACCTGGGAGCGCATCGGCCCCTGTTCGATTTTCTCAAGCCTGAGGCTATTGGCATCAGCCTGACTGAGAATATGCAGATGGTGCCGGAACAGACCACCTCGGCCATTGTGGCCCACCATCCACAGGCCAAATACTTTGCGGTGTAGCCCATGACCTCGCCCAAGCATACCCGATACATCTGCGCCAACTGCGGTTATATCTATGACCCGGCCGCTGGTGACCCCATGAACAGCATCTCTTCTGGAACTTCGTTCGAGACGCTGCCGGAGGAATGGGTTTGTCCCATGTGCTATGCCAGCCAGGATCAGTTTGATGTCTATGATGAAGAATAAACCGGCCCCGCATGGTGCGGTCAACGAAACAAGGAGTGAGGTATGTCGGAAAACGTGGATGAGTTGACAGTTAATTACGAAGAGGACGGAACCTTGGTCGTCAAGGAACTAGACAAGGAAGTTCTCACAAAAGGCTCTTGGGCGACCCTACTGTTCCGCTACCAGGAGTTCGACCAGGCCAAAGGCGAGTTCGGCCCGGACAAATTCACCATTCGTCGCTATCAAAAACGGAACGGCCAATATCAGGCCAAGGCAAAGTTTAACATTTCCAGCGTTGCCCAGGCGGAGAAAATCGTCGAAACACTGAGCAGATGGCTAAAGTAATCGTCGGGATGGGCGCGCGTTCTCCTAAAAAAAGAGGTGGCAGGGCAATATTTGCGTTGACGCTCAACCCGGAAAGGTATAAATAGGCGCTTCGCATTGCGGGAGCGAATGATTGGCCCCGCAAAAAGTGACGCACCGAGAAAAAGTTCTTGACGGAACAAAAAAAGAACGGTAAAATTAAAAACGCATCAGCGAGTTCTTGTTTTGCTGAGTTGGCGTTCTTGATCTTTGAAAACTGAACAGTAATGAAGCGGGCCGATTGTAGTAATTGGTTTTGGATTTTAAGTCAGTCTGATTTGTGATTGGCTAGGAAAATAACTGGAGAGTTTGATCCTGGCTCAGAACGAACGCTGGCGGCGTGC
>JBGSPP010000298.1:0-16810 GCA_041738515.1 Desulfobulbus sp. | reverse complement strand
TGGCAGGTCGGTGGCCTGGCGGCAGCGGGCAAGGTAGGCCTCGAGGCTGTGGTCAAAGGTGGTCTGCTGGCCGGTGACGCCGCGCCGGGCCACGCAGTAGATGAATCCGTCGCCCTGGGCCGCCACCTCGCGCATGCGCGCATCCGAGGAGGTGGGAGTGAAGAACTGCACCGGCGAGAGTCCCATCTCCTTGCTCGTGGCCAGATAGGTCTGCCCCTCCTCGGGCGGCAGGTCAGGGACAATGGTGCCGCAGAAGCCAATGTCCCGGGTTCGTCGGAGGAAGGCAGTCTCGCCGTATTTGAAGACAATATTGTAATAGGTCATGAAGAGAAACCTGACCCGCGGATGCGCCGCCGCCATCTCCTGGCCGAAAAGGAAGCACTCCTCGATGCTGATGCCGCTCTCCAGGCTCTGCTGGTTGGCCTTGAGAATGACCGGCCCGTCGGCGATGGGCTCGGAAAAGGGGATCTGCAACTCGATGCAGTCCACCCCGTTGGCCGCCATCTGGGCGATGACCTCGCGGTTAACCGCCAGCGACGGGTACCCGAGCACCAGATGGGTCATCAGCAGTATGTTTTTGTGTTCACGTCTCTTCTTCAGTTCGCTGGTCAGTTCCATGCGCTCCTCACATTGCTCGTACAATCAGTCCGCGACCCACCCGGACCAATCATTTTTTCCGGTAGCCATCTGCCCGTTTGACGATGAACTCTTTCCAGGAAGGATCGTCAAAGGCGTGGGCGATGGTGAAGATGTCTTTGTCGCCGCGTCCGGACATGTTGATGATGATGGCCTGGTCCCTGGACATGGTCGGCGCCTCTTTAATTGCCTGGACAAAGGCGTGCGCCGATTCCATGGCCGGGATGATGCCCTCGACGCGCATGGTCAGGCTGAGGGCGTCGAGCACCTCCCGGTCAGTGGCGGAGGCAAATCGCACCCGGCCGCGCTCGCCCAGATCGGCCAGGATCGGGGAGACGCCGACGTAATCGAGCCCGGCGGCGATGGAGTGGGTATCGAGCATCTGCCCCTCCTCGCTCTGGAGGAAACGGGTCTTGTAACCCTGGGCCACACCTGGGGTGGCGCCGCAGCCCTCGACCATGCGGGAGGCGTGCCGACCGGTGGCGATGCCGAGCCCGCCCGCCTCGACCCCTATCAGTTCCACCCCCGGCTGGTCGAGAAAGCCCTGGAAGATGCCAATGGCGTTGGAGCCACCGCCGACGCAGGCGTAGACACGGTCGGGCAGGCGGCCGTGCTGGGCCAGGATCTGGCCCCTGGCCTCCTGGCCGATGATCGACTGGAACCAGGCAACCATCTCCGGGAAGGGGTGCGGGCCGCAGACCGTGCCGATGACGTAGTGGGTGTCGTCCATGGAGGCGACCCAGTCGCGGAAGGCCTCGTTCATGGCGTCCTTGAGGGTGCGCGAGCCGTCGGTCACCGGCACCACCGTGGCTCCGAGCTTCTCCATCCAGAAGACATTGGGCCGCTGGCGGGCCACATCCTCCTCGCCCATGTAGATGGTGCAGGCAAAGCCAAAACGGGCAGCCATGGTGGCCGTGGCCATGCCGTGCTGGCCGGCGCCGGTCTCGGCGATCACCCGCCGCTTGCCCATGCGCTTGACCAGCAGTCCCTGGCCCATGACGTTGTTGGCCTTGTGGGCGCCGGTGTGGTTGAGGTCTTCGCGCTTGATGTAGATTTTGGCCCCGCCCAGATGGCGGGTCAGGTTCTCGGCGTAGGTCAGCGGCGTTGGCCGGCCGGAGTAGTTGGCCATGAAGTCGACATACTCCTGCCAGAAGGCGCCGTCCGCCCGGGCCGCTGCATAGGCCCGGTTCAGGTCGACAAAGGTTGCCTGCAGGACTTCAGGGATGAAGGCCCCGCCCCACTGTCCGTAATATCCTTGTTTCATTGCTGTGGTGGTTCCCTGGTTGATGTGGCGCTCCCCGAACCGGACTGTCTGCCGGTTCGGAGGAATGCGGCTGTTGGAGCACGTTGGCCCCGCTTCTTCAAGTGTTTTCTGATGGCGCGGCAAAAAAGCGGTCAGCGCAACTGTCGGCGGCAGGCCTCGGCGAAGTCCTCGGGATAGTGGCCCAGGATGTACCGCCCCTGGGCCTCGCTGAAGGCCCCCATGGACCAGGGCAGCTTGGGCAGGAAGGCATGCAGCAGACGCTGGCCGTTGGCAGCGCCGATGCGCTTGGCGTACTCGATGGAGGTGACCATGGTCGCCCCCAGCCCGGCCAACACCTGCTGGGCCGTGAGGATGCCGATATCGATGGAGCGGCGCACCTGGGTGTCGGCCTCAAGCACGTTGCCCACCGGCCCGGTCGCGGCGTCGGCCTTGACCATCAGCTGGAGCTCCCACTGCGAGACCTGAGCCTTGGGCACAAAGAGCAAAACTCGCTCGTCCTCCCAGACGACGAGTGAGTGCGGGCCCATGCCGCCGTCGGTGCGGGTGTTGCCGGCGATCGCCCGCAGGTAGTCGGCAAAGAAATCGGACTGGTGCAGCTGGCGGTAGCGCTCCAGCACCTCGGCCACCTGGTCGCCGCAGCAAAAGGCCGGATTGCGGCCGCCCGCAATATTTTCGACCCATTCCGGGACCATGGCGTACTGCTGGTGGATCATCTGGTGCGAGGCGTGCAGCCGGTAGCCAGAGGCAGAAAAATCGTAGCCGAAGTTCCAGCCCCAGAGGGTGGCCATGGCCTCCATGCGGGCCGGGTCGGCGGCCAGCGTCTGGATGATGGCGCATCGCAGCGACTCCAGCTCGGCAATGGTCAGCGGCCTGCGCCTGATTGTCGGCGCGATCCCCACGCGCTCGGCCAGGGTGAGGAAGACCCGTTGATAATACAGGTGTCGCAGCCCCTCGATATCGCTCTCGGAGAGGTCTGCGATGCGATAGCGGATACTGGTGTGGGCGAAGTTGGCGGCCCAGTGGCCCCAGGGGATGTAAGAGTTGGTGCGCAGGTACTCGAAGACCTCGGTCGCGCCCTGGCGAACGTCGCCGACAATGGCGCTGTCGCCCTGGACCCCGGGCCGCAGCACCATCACCTCCTTGTAGAGGTTGGGCAGGTGCGGGTTGTTGGCGATGGTTTCAAACAGCTCGAAGTCATCGATGATTGCCTGTCTGCGGCCGCTCCTTTCTTTGTACACCAAGCCGGTGGGCGTCCCGTCCGCATCGTGGAGCAGCTGGCAGCAGGACTCGGCCAGCCAGACCAGCTCCTGCGAATCGGTTGAGGTGGCAGCCAGGGCATACTTGAGCGGCCTGGGCAATGTGGTGACGATCGCGCGGATTGAATCTTCCGGGCATTGCTGGCCCAGTTCCGTCCGCAGCGAGACCGGTGGGGGCGGGTGGATGCGGATACTGTCGGGATTGGCCGCCCGGGCCGCGGCCCAATCGGAGTCGATGAAGGTGCAGCCGCGAAAGGGCAGGGGGTTGACGATCTCGTAAATCGGCCGGGCCTGGGCCACCTCGATGTCGCCGGCCGGGAAATTGGCCTCGTTGCCCACGGGGCGCTGGTCGGGCAGACGGCCGAGGGTGCAGGGGTGATCGTGCTCGCGCAGGTTGCGCACCGCATACGAGGGGGCGTGCCTGCTGACCCGGAAGCGGCCCTCGGGGGTGACGGAAGAGTGGATCATGGATGTGTTCGTTCGCTGCGCCGGGCGGTCGGCGGATGGGGGTGAATCGGTGGGGAAGAGAGGCGCCGGCTCACGATTCCCTTGTCTCCCTTGGTATTTTCGCGCATAATACTTTCGCGGCCGGTATGATTGTCTTAGCACCGGCCATGCGGTTTGTAAATTGTTTCAGGAGTTGCCCATGGGGTTTCCCAAAATAGATTTTCGCGTCTGCGAAACCAGGCATTGCCCGCTCTTCCGATACGGCGACGTTTTCCAGATCTCTGGTATTGCAGTCTACATGGAGAGCAACGGCGAGAACTCCTTCATCAACACCTCGGTGGTGCACACCCCCCCCGGCCGGGCCAACTGCAAGATTCTCAACGGTGACCTCACCCGGATCATCATCGAGTACGAGCGTGCGGATCAGATTCCTGATTGCATGATCTCCTGCAGCGGCTGCACCGGCTCCATCCGTCTCGAGCATTTCCGCGCCGCGGTGGCCGAGGGCATGCCCGAAGACAACAGCAGCCAGCTTGGCAAAATCATGCATCTGCTGAGCAACTTCGCTTTCTTCCGCAACATCGACCAGAACAATCTGAGCAGCGTCCTCAAATATTTCAAGCTCAAGGAGTATAAGAAGAACCAGATCATCATCCGCAAGGGTGATCCCGGCGGCTTCTTTTACATCGTGGTCACCGGCCAGATCGAAATCCTCAACGATGCCGGCATCCCGATCTCGACCCTGCGCCAGGGAGAGGTCTTCGGCGAGATGAGCCTCATCTGCGAGGAAAATGTCGGCGCTACCGTTCAGACCAGCGCCGATGCCCAGCTGATGTGCATCGAGCATAAACATTTCAAGGCAATCATGCAAAAGTATCCGTCCCTGCAGACCTATTTCACCAGGCTGCTCGCCCGACGGCTGACCGACTCAAATAAGATCCGCTCCGACGACTATGCCTCGGGCATGATCGGCAAGCTTGAGGAGATCCCGCCCGAGGCCCTGTTCCAGACGCTCAACGTCAACAACAAGACCGGCATCCTGACCATCACCCAGCTGCAGAATGGCACCGCCCGGTTCTCCCTCCGCCAGGGGGCGCTGATCAAGGCGACCTATGCCGGCAGCAAGGGCGAGGCCGCCTTTTATGAGGTGCTGCGGGAAAAACAGGGTCGGTTCAAGTTCACCCCAGGCCTGCCCCCCGAGGACTTCGACGTCCCGGAGATCGGCTACTTCATGAAACTGCTCATGCAGGGTCTGCAGCGCATCGACGAGCGCGTTGCACCCAAGCCCCACTGAATCCGGCGGCTTGCCGCCGCCGGAACCATCGAATCTCCCCTAGTCAGCAGGCTGCAAAACAGGCTCATGTCTGTTTGCGGTCGCCTTTGGCGATCCCTTTGTTCTTGCTTGCCAAAACAGGTTCCGACATGGTCCCTGCGGGGGTGGGGGGTAACATCCCCGCCTGCGCCTACGGCAGTTCCCCGCATCCGAAGCTATGGGATTGGCATCCTTTGTGCAAACTGTGCCCATGTACATGGAAGGAAACAGCTTCCTCCTTTTCATGAACAGGCCCCAGTGAGGCGAGGGACTGCTGTGCGGGCCTGGGCGGCGGAAGGGGGGGCAGGCCTGGAAATACTTGGCACAACCGGCATACCGCCGTCGCCCGGGCTTGCACGGTCTGGTCGCCGAAGGCCCATTCAGCCGGGGATTTTTTTCTTGACAGGAGCGGGCCGGCGTAGTTAATGAATCACCGTTCAGTTTATAATCTGCTTGAAACTGTTCGTTGTTTTGTCGGCCTCTCAACCCCTTTTTTCCCTCTCAATTCTCATTCAGGAAGAGCAACTATGTCGTGGTTCATTCAAACTTGTCGATCATCACTGGGTAAGAAGTACATCATGGCGTTGACTGGGTTTATGCTGGCCGGGTTCTTGCTCGTCCATACCATAGGCAACAGCACAATCTTCTGGGGGAGAAGCGCGTTCAATGCCTACGCGCATCATCTGCATTCCCTAGGCATTTTTGTGCCGATCTTTGAAATCGGTCTCTATTCCATCTTCTTCCTCCACGTCTTCGTCGGCATCACCCTGTTCCTGGAAAACCGCAAGGCCCGGGGCGGCAAGTACGAAGTGGAGACCTCCGCCGGCGGACGGACCATCGGCTCCAAAACCATGCCCTACACCGGCATCGCCATCTTCCTCTTCATCCTCATCCACCTGGCGAATTTTCACTTCCCGGAGAAGACTGCCACCAAGACTATCTCCGACTTCGTCACCGAAGTGCTGGGCAACCCCTTCTTCACCCTTATCTACGGAGCGGGAATCTGTCTCCTCTTCATTCATATCAGCCACGGCTTCTGGTCGCTGCTGCAGACCTTCGGCATCAGCCACCCGAAGTATGACCAGCCGTTGCGGGTCGTCACCTGGGCCCTGGCCGGCATCATGGGCGGCGTTTTCCTGCTGATCACCTTCCTGATGGTGATCTCCCGGAGCCAGCTGCTGTAAGTCTGACCGCGAGCACGAGACGGTTGAGGGCCCTCGGCGGCGCGAGAGCGGCGCGGCGAGAGCCTTCCTAACAAGTTTCCTTCCCTATCCAACATAACAACAGAAGAAACGACTATGCAGCTTGACGCGAAAATACCCGAAGGACCGCTGGCCGAAAAATGGGACAAGTGCCGTTTTTCCAATAAACTCGTCAACCCCGCGAACAAGAGAAAATACGAAGTCATCATCGTGGGCACCGGTCTGGCCGGCGCTTCCGCCGCCGCCACCCTGGGCGAACTCGGATACAACGTAAAGTCCTTCTGTATCCAGGACAGCCCGCGCCGCGCCCACTCCATCGCAGCCCAGGGCGGTATCAACGCCGCCAAGAATTACCAGAACGACGGCGACTCCATCTTCCGCCTGTTCTATGACACCATCAAGGGCGGCGACTTCCGCGCCCGTGAGGCCAACGTCTATCGTCTGGCCCAGGTCTCCAACAATATCATCGACCAGTGCGTGGGCCAGGGCGTGCCCTTTGCCCGTGAATACGGCGGCACCTTGGCCAACCGCTCCTTCGGCGGTGCTCAGGTCTCCCGTACTTTCTATGCCCGTGGCCAGACGGGGCAGCAACTGCTGCTCGGCGCCTACACCGCCATGATGCGTCAGGTCGCGGCCGGCAAGGTCAAGATGTACAATCGCCGCGAAATGATGGATCTGGTCGTGGTCGATGGCGTGGCCAAGGGCATCATCTGCCGTAACCTGGTCACCGGCGAGATCGAAAAATACTCCGCCCATGCGGTTGTGCTGGCCACCGGCGGCTACGGCAACGTCTATTTCCTGTCGACCAACGCCATGGCCTCCAACGTCACCGCAGCCTGGCGTTCCTACAAACGCGGCGCTGGCTTCGCCAACCCCTGCTTTGTCCAGATCCACCCGACCTGCATCCCGGTGCATGGCGAGTTCCAGTCCAAGCTGACCCTCATGAGCGAGAGCCTGCGCAACGACGGTCGCGTCTGGGTTCCCAAGGCCGTGGGCGACAGCAGAAAGGCCGCCGACATCCCCATGGAGGAGCGTGACTACTATCTGGAGCGCAAGTACCCGTCCTTCGGCAACCTGGTGCCCCGCGACGTGGCTTCGCGCAACGCCAAGGAAGCCTGTGACCAGGGCCACGGCGTCGGCGAGACCAAGCTGGGCGTCTACCTTGACTTTGCCGATGCGATCAAGCGCGATGGTCTTGACGTGATCATGCGGAAGTACGGCAATCTCTTCCACATGTACCAGAAGATCACCGACAGTGACCCGACCAAGGAACCGATGATGATTTACCCGGCTGTCCATTACACCATGGGCGGTCTGTGGGTCGATTACAACCTCATGACCACTGTCCCCGGCCTCTACGCCATGGGCGAGTGCAACTTCTCCGACCACGGCGCCAACCGTCTCGGCGCCTCGGCGCTGATGCAGGGCCTGGCTGACGGCTACTTCGTTCTGCCCTACACCATCGGCAACTATCTGGCCACCGTGCCGCCGACGCCGACCAACACCAATGACCCGGCCTTCGAGGCAACCGCTGCCGCAGTCAGGGACCAGACGGCACGGCTGCTGCAGAACACCAAGAGCGGCAAGGGTGGTCATACCGTGGACCACTTCCACAAGGAACTCGGCAAGGTGATGTGGGACAACTGTGGCATGGCGCGCAACGAAACCGGCCTGAAGCAGGCGCTGGAGCGTATTCCCGAGATTCGCGCTGAATTCTGGGACAAGGTCATCGTCCCCGGTTCGGGTCAGGAACTCAACCAGTCGCTGGAGCGCGCCGGTCGTGTGGCCGACTTCCTCGAATTCGGTGAACTGCTGGCTTTAGATGCCCTCAACCGCAATGAATCCTGCGGTGGTCACTTCCGGGAGGAGAGCCAGACCGAAGAGAACGAGGCCAAACGTGACGACGTTAACTTCAGTTACTCCGCCGTGTGGGAATACAAGGGGCAAGGGACCGCACCCGAACTGCACAAGGAAGAGCTGAAGTTTGAAAATGTCACCCCTTCGCAGCGCAGTTACAAGTAAGGCTGATCTGTACCTGTATAAACTGATTCATCACTGAAGTTTAACATACAACGTAGAAGAAACGCCATGTCATCCAAAACGATCAATATAATAGTAAAAATCTGGCGACAGAATGGTCCTCTGGCTAAAGGAGCCTTTGAGGAGCATGCTCTCAAGGACATCAGCACCGATAGTTCCTTTCTGGAAATGATCGATGTGCTGAATGAATGGCTGACCATCAAAGGACTCGAGCCTGTCGCCTTTGACCACGACTGCCGCGAAGGCATCTGCGGCATGTGCGGCGCTGTGGTCAACGGCACCGCCCACGGTCCGGACAAGGAAACGACGCTGTGCCAGCTGCACATGCGTCGCTTTAAAAACGGTGACACCATTGTCATCGAACCGTTCCGCTCGCAGGGCTTCCCGATCGTCAAGGATCTGATTGTCGATCGCTCCGCCCTGGACCGCATCATCGCCGCTGGCGGATATGTTTCCGTCAACACTGGCTCGCCCCAGGACGGCAACACCATCCTCATTCCGCAGCATGTCGCCGAGCAGGCGATGGACGCCGCTGCCTGCATCGGATGCGGCGCCTGTGCCGCTGCCTGCCCCAACGGTACCCCGATGCTGTTCCTGGGCGCCAAGGTGTCCCAGTTCGCCCTGTTGCCCCAGGGTCAGCTCGAGGCAAAAAAACGGGCTATCGCCATGGTCATGCAGATGGACAAGGATGGGTTCGGCAACTGCGGCAATGAACGCGAGTGCGAGAATGTCTGCCCCAAGGGCATCACCATTCGTAACATCGCCCGGTTGAACCGCGAGTTCCTCAAGGCCTCCTTCACCATCGATCATTGATCAACTGCTGAAGGTTCCACCTTCAGCACCGCACCATGAAAAGCGGAGGATTGTCCAGCGACAATCCTCCGCTTTTTTTCTGTTTTAACCCAAATCACCCTTCTCCCGCGTCGTTTCTATTCCTCTCTTTTCGCTGCCTGGCAAGGATGCGCAGGCGGAAACCCTCCTTCTATCTCCCTTTCAACTGAGTACAGCGTGGTATGGTAATATTACCCATCGCCCGTCGCCAACTGCTGAAAGGCAAACAATTATTCGCGCTGAGCGGCTCCTTTTTTCTTGGTCAACCGGAACTCATCGTTTAAAGTGGTCACCGTCTCACACTGGTCTTGCCGGGTGTGGAAGCGTCGATGCCATCCTTGCCCGGCAGCTGATAATCCATTCACAAAAGGGGGATGTATCATGTTGGGAAAGACAATCAAGTCTGTGGCAGGTCTGGCAATCGCCTCCGTGTTCTTTGCCGGTATGGCCCTGGCGGAACCGATCTCTATCAAATTCAGCCATGTCGTCGCTGTGGACACCCCCAAGGGACTGGCTGCCGATTTCTTCAAGAAACGGGCAGAAGAACTCACCCAGGGCAAGGTCAAAGTCGAGGTGTACCCCAACTCCCAGTTGTATAAAGACAAGGAGGAAATGGAAGCCCTCCAGCTTGGCGCCGTGCAGATGCTCGCCCCCTCCCTAGCCAAATTCGGCCCTTTGGGCGTCAAGGATTTCGAGGTGTTCGATCTCCCCTTCATCTTCAACAACTATGATGACCTGCATAAGGTCACCAAGGGCGCTGCAGGCAAAGCTCTCCTGGATAAACTCGAGCCCAAGGGCATCAAGGGGCTCGCTTACTGGGACAACGGTTTCAAGTCCTTTTCCGCCAATACCCCTATTAAGACGCCCGACGATCTCAAGGGCAAGAAACTTCGCATCCAGTCCTCCAAGGTGCTTGAGGAACAGATGCGGGCCCTCAAGGCGATTCCCCAGGTAATGCCTTTCTCCGAGGTCTATCAGGCGCTGCAGACCGGCGTCGTTGATGGTACGGAAAACCCCATCTCCAACTTCTATACCCAGAAGATGCAGGAAGTTCAGAAGTACATGACTATCACCGAACATGGTTATCTTGGCTACGCGGTGATCGTCAACAAGAAGTTCTGGGACGAACTGCCCGCTGATATCCGCACCCAACTGGAGAAAGCCATGGCTGAGTCCACTGACTACGCCAACACGATTGCCAAAGAGATGAACGACAAGGATCTGGCGTCGGTCAAGGCTTCGGGCAAGACGGAGGTTACCGCGCTGACCCCGGAGCAACGAGCCGCCTTTAAGGCAGCCACGGTTTCCGTCCATGACAAGATGGCTGACCGTATCGGCAAAGAAACCATCGACGCAGTCTATAAGGCCGTTGATTTCAAGAAGTAAGCTATCCCTCACCCAACGACAAGGCGGGGCGGAGAGCAACGACCCTCCGCCCCGCCTTTTTGCAAGGAGCATTCGGTAACGATGAAAATTCTCGATCATTTTGAGGAAATTTTCATTTCCTTCCTCATGGGGGGGGCGGTCCTGATCATTTTCGCCGCCGTACTCCATCGCTATACCGCCGGCTTGCCCATTCCCGTGGTCCAGGACTGGCTGCTTGAGATCAATCTGGGCTGGGCGCAGGAACTGTGCATCATCATGTTCGTGTGGATGGCCAAGTTCGGGGCTGCCTATGGCGTCCGCACCGGCATTCATGTCGGCGTCGATGTGCTCATCAACCGGATGAAGGCAAAGTTGCGGAAGAAATTTGTTATTTTTGCTCTGTTGGCTGGCGCCACGTTCACCGGCATCGTCACCTGTCTCGGCGCCAACTTTATCTGGGAAAACGGTTTGCATTACGCCTTGTTCACCTTGCTTGGCATTGATACGGGCACGCTGCCCCAGGGGCCGACCACCCCGGATCTGGAATGGCCGACCTGGGCTGTCTACAGTGCCGTGCCGCTGGGTTCCTCCCTGATGTGTTTCCGCTTTCTACAGGTGTTGGTCAATTTCATCAAATCCGGGGAATTGCCGCACCACGACCACAGCCATGTGGAAGGGGTGGATGATACTATCGTTATTGAAGAACTGGTTGCGTCGCCCGCTCAATCGGCAACAACCATCGAACTTGCCGGAAAAACGCCCGGCGCCGGTGACAAGGAGGGATATTAATGAGCTCTCTCGTACTGTTCAGCATCCTGTTGGCCCTGATGCTTACCGGGATGCCGATCTCCATCTCGCTTGGCCTCACCGTCCTTACCTTTCTTTTCACCATGACCCAGGTGCCGCTGGAATCAGTGGCGCTCAAGCTCTTTTCCGGGATCGAGAAGTTTGAGATCATGGCCATCCCCTTCTTCATCCTGGCCGGCAACTTTCTCACCCATGGCGGCGTTGCCCGGCGGATGATCAATTTCGCCACTTCCATGGTCGGGCATTGGTACGGTGGTTTGGCACTGGCTGGCGTTCTCGCCTGCGCCCTTTTTGCCGCGGTTTCCGGTTCTTCGCCTGCCACGGTGGTCGCCATCGGTTCCATCCTCATCCCGGGCATGGTCAAGGCCGGTTTCCCCATGCGTTTCGGCGCTGGCGTCATCGCCACTTCTGGCGCTCTGGGCATCCTCATCCCGCCCTCCATTGTCATGGTCATGTACGCCATCGCCACCAACACCTCGGTGGGTGCCCTGTTCATGGCCGGCGTCATTCCGGGCCTTGTCATGGCCTCCATGCTCGGCGGCGTGACCTGGTACCGGGCCCGCAAGTTCAACTATCCTCGTCAGCCCAAGGCAAGTTGGGGCGAGCGGATCAGGGCCTTTCGTGAATCAGCCTGGGGGTTGATGCTGATCATCGTGGTCATGGGCGGTATCTACACCGGCATTTTTACGCCCACGGAGGCGGCGGCCATGAGCGCGGTCTACTCCTTTGTTGTCGCCGTCTTCATCTACAAGGACATTGGCCTGAAGGATGTGCCCAAAATTCTCCTTAATTCGGCCAACATGTCGGCCATGCTGCTGTATATCATCACCAATGCGGTCATGTTCTCCTTTATCCTCGCCAACGAGAACATCCCCCAGGAACTGACCAGTTGGATGATCGAGAAAGGCTTCGGCCACATTGCCTTCCTCCTCTCGGTCAACGTCCTTTTGCTCATGGCGGGCAACTTCATGGAACCCTCCTCGATCATGCTGATCTTTGCGCCCATTGTCTATCCCGTGGCCATGAAACTCGGCATCGATCCGGTGCATCTGGGGGTGATGATGGTGGTGAACATGGAAGTCGGCATGTGTCATCCGCCGGTGGGCCTGAACCTCTATGTGGCATCCGGCCTCACTAAGATGGGCATCACCGAGTTGACCATCGCAGTCTGGCCCTGGTTGCTAACCATGCTGGTTTTCCTGGTGATCGTCACCTACTGGCCTGCGCTTTCGCTCTGGATGCCCAAGGCCCTAGGTATGATGTAGCGTCCCTGCTCCATGGGAGAAGTCGTGGCCGCGCCGATCCGCAAGGCCACGACTTCTCTCTTTTTTACCTTCCGCAGTACACCGAAGCATTGCCATGGTCGCCACCACCCAGACCGCCTCCACCTTTGTCAACACTCCGGAACAGCTTGCCGCGGAACTCGGCATCGCCGTGGAGCCACTCCAGGCGGTGCACCGGGTCTATCCACTGCGGATCAGCCGCTTCTATTTGCAATTGATCAAACAGGTTGGTGCACCGCTGTGGCGGCAGGCGGTGCCTGATATCCGTGAACTTGACGATCCGACCGGGATGGAGGACCCGCTTGACGAGGAAAACCTGAGCCCGGTATCAGGCCTGGTACATAAATACCCAGATCGGGCCCTGTTTCTCGTCAGCAGCGAGTGCGCCATGTACTGCCGCTTCTGTACCCGCAAGCGACTGGTGGGCCGACCGGAGATGCGGATCACCGACGAGACCATCGCTGCCGGTTTGGCCTATCTGCGGCGAACGCCGGTCATCAGCGACGTACTGCTCTCCGGCGGTGACCCGCTGATGCTCACGGACCGGCGATTGGAACGCATCCTTGTGGAACTGCGCGCTATCCCCGCCATTGCCACCATCCGCATCGGCACCCGCATCCCCTGCACCCTGCCGGCGCGGGTCACGCCTGCACTGGCGACCATGCTCAAGCGGCATCACCCCCTCTACATCAACACCCATTTCAACCATCCGGCCGAGATCACCCCCGAGGCGGCCCTGGCCTGCGGACGGCTTGCCGACGCCGGTATACCGCTTGGCTGCCAGACGGTCCTGTTGCGCGGGGTGAACGACGACGCTGAGACCATGCGCCAGTTGATGCAGGCCCTGCTCAAGATCCGGGTCAGGCCCTATGCCCTCTACCAGGCCGACTTGACTCGCGGAACAGCCCACTTTCGCACCACCGTCGAGACCGGCCTAGCCATCATGCGGCGCCTCATCGGCCACACCTCGGGTATGGCCGTGCCTACCTACGCCCTGGATGCACCTGGCGGCGGCGGCAAGATCCCGCTCACCCCGGACTATATAGAAGATCTTGGGAAAACCTTGGCGTTCAAAAGTTACAAGGGCGTCCCCTGTTCCTATCCCAACGAGATCGAACCCTGAACGGAGGTGCAGTTTTTCCTTCAGTCTCTTGGACAAGGCCTGTATAATATTATATATTGGGTGCGTGGAGACGATTGGGCAACGGCTCCGGACCGGCTTGACACAGTCGTCCAGGCCAGCCCATTGCCAATCGGCTTCGCACCCGTTCGCCGAATCCTCGGAGCATCAGGGAAATTCTCATGAGCAAGCCGTCCGAAAGCATCCTTGCAGCTGTCCTTGCCTCGAAAGAGCTGCCGACCCTACCCCTGATCGCCTCGCAGCTGCTCGCCATGACCGCCAGGGAGGAAACCACTCTGACGGACATCGCCAACCTGGTTTCCCAGGACGTGGGCCTTTCCTCCAAGATTCTGCGGGTCGCCAATTCCTCCTTCTACAGTTTTCCCCAGCAGATTGCTTCCATCAACCAGGCAGTGTCCATCCTCGGCATCAACGCGGTGCGCAGCCTGGTGCTCAGCTTCTCCTTTCTCGGCATGAAGGGAAAAAAGCGCAGTCTGCTTTTTGACTTTGAAGGGTTCTGGGAACGATCACTGATCGGCGCCGCCGCCACCAAGCTGATCCTGGAGCAGGTGGCAAACGCCGATACCGAGGAGGCCTTCATCTGCGGTTTGCTGCAGAATATCGGCCAGCTGGTTTTTGCCTCGACCCTGAAGGAGGAGTATGACCAATTCCTGCAGCAGGCGCAGGACAGCGGCGTCGATAGTGAAACTGATGTCATGGCCAGGGAACGGGAATTCCTCGGACTGGACCACACCGTCGCCGGTTACGAGGTCGCCAATCACTGGTCCTTTCCTGAAAGCCTGCTCCTGCCGATCAATTACCATCATGATCCCCGGGCCTACAAGGGGGGCAACAAGAAGCACCTCCAGAACATCCGCGCGGTGTATCTTTCCGACCTGTTGACCCATATCTTCTATTCCGACACACCTGAGTCCTATCACAAGCAATTCCGCACCGAGGCCAAGGAATTGCTAGGACTCAAGGTGTTAGGCATCAATACGATCCTGAAACAGATCGACAAGGTCATCGACCAGTCGGCCCAGTTTTTCGGTATCAAGATCAGCCCGGTGAAATCCGTGGCCGAGATCCTGCAGGAGGCCAATCTCCGCCTCAGCCTGATCAACCTGTCCTACGAGGAGATCAACCGCGAACTGATCAAGTCGAAGATGGCGCTGGAAAAACTCTCCGAGGAACTGGCCCAGAAAAACCGGCTGCTGGAGGATCTGGCCAACCTGGACGGGCTCACCGAGATCAATAACCACCGCTTCTTTCAAAATTTCCTCGACGCCGAGATCAACCGTTCCATCCGCAACGAACGCACCCTCTCCCTGCTCCTGGCCGACATTGACCGTTTCAAGAAATTTAACGATACCTACGGCCACCAGACCGGCGATTTCCTGCTCAAGGAATTCAGCCGGGTCGCCAAAGGCGTTATCCGCGAGTACGACCTTATCGCCCGCTACGGCGGCGAGGAATTTGTTTTCGTGCTGCCGGAAACCGGTCCTGAGGATGCGATGGTGGTGGCGGAGAAGATCCGCAAAACCATCGAAGACCACACCTTCGACGACGGCAACAGCACCTATCACGTCACCATCAGCATCGGCGTGGCCATTGCCAGGCCCTCGGGTGACGATTTCAAGAAGGACGACTTCATCGGCCTTGCCGACGAGGCCCTGTACGAAGCTAAAAATTCGGGCAGGAATCGCGTCGCCATGGGCAATCCCAAGAAGAAGAAAAAGTGGTTCGGTTTTTGAGTCAGGCCAAGTCGAAACTCCCTTGGCAACGAACGACGTTCTTTCCGTTATGACAGCCACGGGCAGGCAACGCCGGTTCCCCTGGCCCCGGGCCGCAAAAGATTTTCTCCCCATGTAATCCGTTCAGTTCCCTGTTTCCCATTAGCCACTTTCCACCCAGGAGGTTCCATGAAACCAAGGCGTTCCAATCTCTCCGTTCCCGGCCACCTGAAGAAGATGCACGGCAAGGCCAGCGAAAGTCAGGCCGACGTGGTCATGCTTGACCTCGAGGACAGCGTTCCCGTGGATATGAAGGCTGCGGCCAGGAATCAGGTCATCGAATCCTTGCGGGAGTTGAATTGGGAGCAGAAGACGGTAACCGTCAGGATCAACGCCCTCGACACACCGTTTGCTTACCGGGATCTGCTGGAGGTGGCCGAGCAGGCCGGTCATGTCATCGATGCCATCGTCATCCCCAAGGTCAACCACCCAGGCGATGTGTATTTCACCGACCGCTTGCTCAATGGCGTCGAAATGAACAAGGAGACCGGCGCGATCATTGGCGTGGAGGCGTCGATAGAAACCGCCGAAGGCATGATGCGGGCCGCCGAGATCGCCCGGGCCAGCACGCGGGTCAAAACCCTGGTCTTCGGCATTGCCGATTACTCCGCCTCCATCGGCGCCCGCCTGGTTTCCATTTCGGGTCATGGGGAAAAGGAGGAGGAACTGTACCCAGGCCATCGCTGGAACTTTGCTCTGAGCCACATGGTGATGAACGCCAAGGCCTACGGCTGTCTTGCCATTGACGCGCCCTACGGCAACTTCAAAGATCTGGAGGGATTGCGGCGTTCGGCGGTCATGGCCTCGGCCCTGGGATGCGACGGCAAGTGGGCCATTCACCCCTCGCAGATCGAGGTCATCAACGAGGTGTTCACCCCTTCGCAGGAGGAGATAGCCCTGGCCGCCAAGGTGATCGAGGCCATTGCCCAGGCCGGGGCGGAAGGGAAGGGCGCGGTGGCCGTGGAAGGAAGGATGGTGGATCAGGCCACGGTGCGCCTGGCAAGGCAACTGTGGCAGCAGGCCAGATACCTCGGCCTGGTCTGATTGCATTCATTTCGCCGGCAATCGCAGCCACAGCGCCGGCGAACATACGGCATAAAAAAAGGGGAACGCCGGTCATCCGGCGCTCCCCTTTTCTTTGTACGAACGGCTGTCAGATGGAAATCAGCCGATAACTGCCAGAACGGTGTCTTTGGCCACCGAGTCGCCGGAACCGAAGTTCAGGGCCTTGACCGTACCGTCGCACGGGGCGCCCAGCGAGTTCTCCATCTTCATGGCCTCGAGGATAACCACGGCGTCGCCGGTCTTGACCGTGTCGCCGACGTTGACCACGTTCTTGACGACCATGCCGGGCATGGGGGCAAGAAGCGGGGTCCCGCCTTCAACAACCGGTGCGGGAGCAGCGGCCTTGGCTGTGGCCGGAGCGGCAGCAGGAGCAGCGGCTTTGGGTGCGG
>JBGSPP010000269.1:0-5064 GCA_041738515.1 Desulfobulbus sp. | reverse complement strand
GGACGGCAAGGCGGGCGCGGGCCTCGCTGCGGCCAGCGCCAAGGTGGAGGGCGGGGCCGCCCCCACGCCTTTTGACGTGGGCAAGTTCGCCGGTATCTTTGCCGCCATCGGCCTGGCCCTGGGCGCCATCGGTACGGCCGTGGCCTCGATTCTCGGCGGTTTCCTGGCCCTGCCGGTCTGGCAGATGCCGGTAGCCGTCGGCGGCATTATCCTGGCTGTATCCGGTCCGTCGATGCTGATTGCCTTCCTCAAGCTACGCCAGCGCAACCTGGGTCCGATTCTGGATGCCAATGGCTGGGCGGTCAACACCAAGGCCAGCATCAACATCCCCTTCGGTTCGACCCTGACCAAGATGGCGGTCCTGCCCAAGGGGGCGGAACGCTCGCTGACCGATCCTTTCGCTGAGAAGAAAACACCATGGAAACGATGGGTTGTCCTTCTGGTTGCGCTCACCTTGCTGGGCTTTGCCTGGAACAAGGGCTACATCCAGCAGGGGATTAAGCAGGTGCGGCAACAGCTGAGCAGCCGGACTGCCCCTGTGGTCAAGGACGAGAAAGAGGCAAAGGAATCGAAAGGCACCCAGGCCGCCAAGGAGGAGAAGGAGGTCAAGCCGCCTGCCCCGGAGGCCAAACCCGCACCCGCGGCCAAGTAACCGCTCGCGCCGCATCCAGACGGGATAAAAAAAAACCGGAGTCCTTCCCACGAGAAGACTCCGGTTTTTTGTTTTCAGACACCATGCACTCTCCGCCAACAGGTGGCGCGGTATCATCCTTTCAGCAACTGCATCACCCGCTCGCGGATGCCTTCCGTGTCCATGCCCTGGTAGGGAATCTGCTCGGACAGGCCGCCGGCGCCGTCCTTCCAGGTTCCCATGTATCCGTATTTTGGTGCGAATCCTCGTTCCAGCAGCCAGGTGCCGTAACGGATGCCCAGGCCGGTCTTGGCGTTCTGGGTCTCCACCACCAGGGCCATCGGGCTGCTCCCGACCGTGGCCAGTGTGGCCTCATCGACCACGTTGAGCACCGGCTTGTTGATCAGGCCGACCTCGATCCCCTCCTGCCGGAGCAGTTCTACCACATGCAGGCAGCGGTAGAGCATCTCGCCGTAGCTTATGATGTAGCCGTCGCGGCCCGGGCGGATGACCTCGTCCCGGTCCGGCTGGAAAGCGTAGCCCTCGCCGAAGCGTTTGCCGCCTATCTCGTCAAGGATGTAGGGGGTGCCGCTGCGGGTGGAGTAGACAAAGCGCAGGCCCGGATCGTGGAACACGGCCTGGAGGATGGCCTTCAACTGCAGGGCGTCGGCCGGGAAGTAGAGCCGGGTGCGGTCGTGTTCGGCCAGTCCGTTGTCGGCAAAGAAATTGTTGATGCCGAAATGGCAGGTGTTGTCGGCCATGTCGTCCACGCCCGAATGGGAGAAGTGGGCGAGTACATTGGCCTGATTGAGCCGGGCCATGGTGATCTCGGAGATGACCATCTCCTGGAAAGCGGCGAAGGTGCCAAAGATGCCCTGTTTGCCGGGCGTGGCCCCGAAGCCGGCAGCCACGGAAAAATTGTTGCGCTCCATGATGCCGCCGTGGACGTAGACCTCGGGGCAGTTCTTGCGAATGTGGTGCAGGCCGCAGGAGCCTTCCAGGTCCGAATCCACCACCAGCACCCGCTCGGTGGGCCGGTCCAGGGTTTTGATAAGCTCGCTTATGATCTTGCCGAACTCGTCGCGGTTCTTGGCAAACTCGGGGGTGCTGCCGAGGTACTGAACCTTTTCCGTTTTGGCGGCCGGCTCCTTGAGCATGGCCACCGCCTGGTCGCGGCCGCGGGCGGTAAGAAAATTGATGGCCATGTCCACCGGGATAACGTCGTGGCCCTTGGGCAGGCCCTCGATGCCGGCAACGCCGACGGCCATGGTGCGCTTGACCACCACCGCCACCGGTCCGGGTGTGGCAATAGCCTGGCCTATGGCGGCAAAGAGGGCGTCGATGTCCTCGCCGTCGCAAGCCAGCGTGGTCAGGCCGTGGCCGGCCAGGGTCTTCACCAGATCGTAGCCCTGCATGTAGCTGCTCGGGTGCCCGGCGATGGTGACGTTGTTGTCGTCGATCAGCAGCTTGACGTTGAGGCCCCGGGCCACCGCGTAGCGGGCGGCCTCGGCGTCGTCGCCCTCCTGCTGCGAGCCGTCGCTGCCGAAGAGAAAGACCGTCTTGCCCGGGTTGGCCTCGGCCACGCCGTTGACGTGGCTCCAAAGGTGGCCCAGGCGGCCGGAGCTGAAGAAGACACCGTCGGCCTCGTTACGTTCGGGATGGCCGTAGAGCCCCTTGCCGAATTCGCGGTAATGCAGCAGCGATTCCGGTTCTTTATAGCCATTGAGCACCGCCATCATGTACTGGATGGCCACCCGGTGGCCGGCCTCATCGAAGTAGATCGGGAAGAAGGCTTCCGAGCCCTTCATGAACCCGTCGGCGATCAGCAGTTCCGGCACGATGTCAAAGGCGCCGCCGGTATGGCCGCCCAACCCCTTGGTGTTGGCCAGCGCGGTGAAAAAGACGATGCTGTCGCGCACCAGGCCGATGTTGGTGCGAAGCGTGTCGCGCTGGCCTGCGTCCAGGGCCTTTTGGTCGGTGGTGAGTCGAAGCGGGGTGTAGGCGGACAAATCAAGCGGGAATTTCATGGCCGTTCCTGAGGGGATGAGGGTTGCTGGCGAGGGCGGGCGGGCCGTGCCGTCGAGCCCTGCCACATCATGGGAAAAGGTAGTGCACAGATAACAGAATTACCAGAATCCGCAAGGATGATCTTGCCAACTCCCGGCCACGCCGGTACATAGAGATCCTTCGCGGCCCGCGCGGGCCTTTGGCGCATCACCGCGTCCGTATCACCAACGCCCCCCAGGACAGGCCATGAAAACCATCTGGAAATTCGAGCTGACCCCCAATCGCCTCCAGTCGGTCCCCATCCCGGCGGGTGGCACGATCCTGACCGTGCAGACCAAGGGCGACAACGCCCCCCTGATGTGGGTGCTGGTCGATCCCGACATGCCCACACAGGAACGCTGCCTCGGCATCTACACCACCAACACCGCCGTGCCCGACGATCCGGGCCGCTATGTCGGTACCTTTCAGATCATGGAGGGGACGCTGGAGTTCCACCTCTTCGAGATGGACCAGCCGCCGCCGGGCGCGGAATTCGAACCGGAAGGACTCTGAACAGCCTGGTTCAGGTGAAAACCACGGTGCGGTTCTGGTAGACCAGGATCTGGCGCTGGAGGTGATGCCAGATGGCCTGGGAGAGAACGACTTTTTCCAGGTCGCGGCCCTTGCGCATCAGGTCGTCTACCGAGTCGGCGTGGCTGACCCGGATGACGTTCTGGGCGATGATCGGGCCGGCGTCCAGTTCCTCGGTGACGTAGTGGCTGGTGGCGCCGATAATCTTGACGCCGCGTTCGAAGGCCGAGTGGTAGGGCCGGGCGCCGGGGAAGGCTGGCAGGAAGGAGTGGTGGATGTTGATGATCCGGTTGCGGTAGTGGCCGATGAACTCCGGCGAGAGGATCTGCATGTAACGGGCCAGGACGATGAATTCCACCCGGTGCTCGGCCAGCAGCCGGAGTTGGGCCTCCTCCTGCTGCGGCTTGTTGTCGCTGTTGATCTCGAAGAGGTGGAAATCGACGCCGAACTGGTCGGCCACCTGTTTGAGGTCGGGATGGTTGCTGATGATCAGCGGGATCCGCACCTCGAATTCGTTGGATTTCCAGCGCGCCAGGATGTCGTAGAGGCAGTGGGGCTGCTTGGAGACGAAGAGGGCCATGCGCGGCACCTCGTGCGAGAAGTGCAGCTGCCACTTCATGTCGAATTTCTTGGCGATCAGGGTGTCGAAGTATTCGCCGATCTTCTCGTCAGGGATGACGAACCCGTCCAACTCCCACTCGATCCGCATGAAAAAGACCTGCCGGTCCATGTCCACGTGCTGGGCGAGAAAGGTGATGTTGCCGCTGTTCCTGAAGATAAACTCGCTGACCGTGGAGACGATCCCCTTGTTGTCAGGGCAGTGAATGAGCAGGATGGCGGTGGCCTTGGCCGGGTCGGAGGAGATGGTATTCATGGGGATGCGGGTCCGGTGACTGGTCAGTCTTTGTAGTACTGTTTGAAAGCCTCGGAGGGCTCGCGGTCGGTATATAGGTACACGGCGTTACCGATGGGATCGAGAACGGCAAAACCCCGGTCGCCCCAGGGGTGGTCCGCAATCTCCATTATCGGCTGCAGGCCGGCTGTGGTCAGTCGTGCGTGCTCCACGTCCACGTCGTCCACCCGGCAATTGAGCATGACGCCTGCGCCGGTAAAGGGCGTCTGCCCCTCCTGAGGGAGCATGAACTGGATTGACGGTCCATTGCCGCCCAGACGCAGGTTGACGTACCAGCCGCAGTCGAAGATCGCCCGCGCTCGGAAATGCTTTTGGTAAAAGGCGCGGCAGGCCTCAACCTCGGGCGTGACAAAGCAGGTGGAGAGTTCGAGGGTGTGCATTTTGGGCTCAGTGTAAGATGGATATCACAAGCAAATCGCCATAATAAACGGAACAACGGGGTGACGCAAGCGGGGAATTGGGTCGCCGCGATTGAGCAGCGATCAGAGATCGGGCAGCAGGCCCTGCCAGCGGGTGTCGAGCAGTGTCTGCACCATGCAGGGGGCGCTCTGCTGCCAGCGCAGGATCACCGCATTCATCTCGGTGGTGAGCGCTCGAAGGGCTGCCTGGTCATTCGGGTAGGCGAACTGTTTGCGCACCCGGGCCAACGCCAGCCGGCGGGACAGGCCTCCGCCGCGGACCAGGCGGACATAGGCGCGGTAGGCCCGCTGTCCCCTGTCCGCCTCGCCAGTTGCTTCCGACTGGCCGTTCCCAATCTTCGGCGGACCGTCCGGATCGAAGAAGAGGATATATTCCGAATTTTCGTCGTGGACTGGGGTGCGGTACACGGGCAGCAGGGCGCACATCTCCTCCTCCAGTTCCTCCCGGTCGTCCTGGCTGTGCGATCTGCCGGCCAGTGCGGCGTACAGGGTGATCGCCAGGGCCGCATCGGTGGCATGGCGGG
>JBGSPP010000245.1:0-7244 GCA_041738515.1 Desulfobulbus sp. | reverse complement strand
CCTGCGGCCCGACCCCGGCCGGGACTATGCAGGCAGCGGCCCGGCAGCCCTCGGGCAGGGGCAGTTGTTTGCGCTCCAGGGCAAAGGTGATCTCGCCCTCTCTGGCGAGGTCGATGCCGTTGAGGGTGCGGACCAGCAGGTCGGGGTTGCCCACCACCCTGCCGCCCACCAGATCAGCCAACTGCTGCAGGGTGCATTCGCGCGGCACGTGCATGCTCCATCAGACGGAACAGGATTGAAATCGGCCTTCCGCCCGGGTTGAGTCAATCATGAAAAATGGCCAAAGGGGGAAAAGATATACCGCACTTTTCAGGCCTCGTAAAGGAAAACAGCGGCGCAGCGGCTGTGGTAGGCAGCCAGTTCCTCCTGCCAGCCCTGCTCGATCTCAAGGATGGGCACGCCCTGCTCCAGGGCCTGTCGCACCTCGCAGTCGCCCAGAATCAGGTCCATGGGCAGCCGTTCGAACTCGTACTCGTAGGGCGGCTGTTTGTAGGCGAACCGGCCCGGATACAGGATCAGCATGGCCTGAAGCAGGGCCAGGCTGGTGCGGTAGGGGCGGAAGGTCTCCGGGTCAAGGACGTGGAGCTGAAATCCGGCGCAGGCCTGGCCCGCCCACTTGCCCGAGGTCGGTTCGAAACGCAGAGGCCGCAGGATGCAGCCGGGCAGTTCGGTTTTTCTCAGAAAATCGAGCAGTTCTCCATGGTCGATGAACGGCGCCCCGAACAGCTCAAACGGCAGGGTCGTGCCCCGTCCCTCGGAGAGGTTGGTTCCCTCCCAGATCACCTGGCCGGGATAGACCAGGGCTGTGGCAAAGGTCGGCATGTTGGGCGAGGGAAAGACCCAGGGGAGGCCGGTGGCGGGAAAACTCATGCCGCGCCGCCAGCCTTCGGCCGGAATCACCGCCAGATCGGCGCCAATGTGCATCTCCCGGTTGCAGAACAGGGCCAGCTCGCCGATGCTCAGGCCATGCCGCATGGGGATGGCGCAGCGGCCGACAAAGGAGGCGCAGTCCGGCCGCAGCAGATTGCCTTCCATCAGGCGGCCGCCAATGGGATTGGGCCGGTCGAGGATAACCACCTGCTTGCCGGTTTCGGCCGCCACTTCCAGGCAGTGGACCACAGTCCAGATGAAGGTGTAGACCCGGGTGCCGACATCCATGAGATCGACCAGGAGCACGTCGAGGTCTGCAAACATCGCGGGAGAGGGTTTGCGGGTCTCGCCGTAGAGCGAATACACCGGCAGGCCGGTGACACCATCGACGGCATGATCCGACTCGATCATATTGTCCTGTTTTTCACTGAAAAAGCCGTGCTGCGGCGAAAAGAGGCAGGTCAGCTGGTCAGGGTACGCCTGGCGCAGAAGATCGCGGGCATGGGTGAAGTTGCGGTCCGTGGAGGCCTGGTTGGCGAGCAGCCCAAGCCGTTTTCCTCTGAGCGGATCTGCCTGCACGCGGCAAACCTGCTCCAGTCCTGTGCGTATCACGATGAATATCCGTTGGGGGTTGGAGGCGATGGTGAATGGGTCGGGCGACAGTATACCTTTGGCCGCGGGTCAGCTCCAAGACTATTTCTTGGCCGGGCCAAAGACGATGCCCGGCCCGGCCGGGTTACCGCCTTCGGCGTGGTCGCGCAGGTGGAAACAGACGCTGCTCATGGTCATGTCGAGCACCATGCGGCTGTTGCCGATGCGGATTTCGGCGCCGGCAAAGATTTTGCCTTTGACCACGATGGTGCAGCCCTGGGCGTGGGCGAGGCCGCAATCCGCCGGTTCCTGGTCCTTGGAGGTGATCAGGTTGAGCTCGGCCAGTTGCCGTTCCGTGGCGTACAGCGTCTCGACCAGTTCCTCCATCTCGTCCGACTCGCCCAAGGGCCCGATCTTGCGCTGCAGGGCCTCCACCTCCGCGCTCTGCACCTCCCGCACCCGCCGCAGCTCGTACATCCGGTGCAATTGCTGCGGGTTGACCGCTGCCGCGACCAGGCAGGGTTCGGCATTGTCCGAGCCGATGATCCCGGCGGCAATGGAGCCCCCGGCGACCATCTGCGAGGTGATCACCCGCGACGAGGGGTCGCACTGCAGATCGCCGCCGGCGTGCAACCGGCAGTAGTAGGCGTTCTTGCGCAGGACGATGTTGCCGCCGGCAAAGATGCGGCCGTTCTCGATGAACTGGATGTCAACGTCGCCCCGGGCGCGGATGGCGGCGAATTCGCCGAGCATGCCGGCCTGCACCACCACGCTGCTGTCCGAGCGGACCTGGGCCTTTTCGATATTGCCCCGGATGAGGATGTCGCCAAGCGCATTGACCTTGAATTTGGGCCGAATCGAGCCTTTGATTTCAAGCGCGTCGCGGGAGATGACGTTGCCGGTCTCAAAACCCACGTCGCTGGAGATGACCTGCAGATGGCAGACCTTGATCGAATGCTCCGAGACCACCGAGAGTACGCCGGCCCGGCTGGCGCGGATTTCGCCGCTGACCTGGTCGTAGGCGGCGTCGTCAGCCACCTTGACGACGAGATCCTTGCCCGCCTTGGGCATGGTCTGCTCACCGAACACGTCCTGGCCCGGCGTGCCAGCAGTGGCCGGCACCCGGACCGCGATCAGCTGGTCCTTGTCCACGCCGACGAACATGTTGCGGTCGCGAAAATCGATGCTGCCGTCCTCCCGCTCCCGGCCGGGCAGAGCCCCCACCTCTATCTCAAACCGCAGCCAGGCATCCTCGCCATTGACCGGCAGCGTCCCCAGGGCAACCACAGCCTGCTGCGGCAATCCCTCGGCCGCGCACCGTGTCAGACACTCCTCGATAGCTTCCGGCTTGCGCCCAAATGTCACCCGCTCTTCATCCAGCACCTGCTCGATGGCGGCAATTTCCGGCAGCACATGTCCGGCCGGGGGCGGTTTGAGGTGCAGCAAGGCCAGCATCTTGTCCGGAGTAACGGTGATCAGCCGCTCGATGCTGACAGTCAACTGTTCGACCGAGCCCTTGGTTGTGCGCACGATCACCGGATAGCCACTGGCCAGGGCGACAATCTGCTGGGTCCGCTCGTTCAGGCTGACTTGCTCGCCCGGCCGGACCACTTGGATGTCGGGCGGGGGGCAGGCAACCTCCTGGCCGAGAACGTTCCTGCCGCTGACCGGTTCGACCGCTGGCCTGTCCTCGGCCACCGTCCCTCCGTTCAGGATCAGGGGTGCGAGTTGAATTTCCGTTTCCCCGGGGTTACCCTCGTCGTCAAGGGTTTCGATGAACTGCGATTGGAGGGGAAAAGTGAGCTGCAGATCGCGCCGGCCGGGAACCGGAGGCTTGCCCAGGGCGAGGAGGAGCGGATCAGCCAGGGCCTCGCCCCGATCGATAATGGCGCAGGCCAGGGCCAGGTTCTCCTCGTTCATGCCAAAGACGATACCGCGGGCGGCGAGCAGATCCCGCAACTCCGAGCCGGAGCGCAGTTCAACCATCTCCCCGTCCGTATCAAGGGAGTGGAGGCGGACCTGGAGCAGGTCTGGAGATATGGCAAGAGAGTAGGTTGGAGGTTCCACCATTGGCCCGTGTTGAAAAATGACAGCCTTTTCAGCAATCTACCACGAACTTGCCGGAAAGAACATGAAAAAGACCTCCTCAGGACCCATCCGGCCTGAGAAGGAAAATAGCCAGCCAGGATGTGATTATTTCGGACAATGGGTTTACGGGTCAGAAACTATCCGACATCCTGACGATATTTCAGAAAAAACCGATATCAGGCGAATTGTGAGCCGATCGAAAGCCTGCGCAACTGAGCATACAGCAGACTGGCGAGGAAGTAGATGCCCAGACCGATGCCCAGCGTGGCGGTAAAGCCGAAATAGATGGAAAAAAGAACGCTGAGGATACCGCCTATGACCGTAAACAGACCGTTCATGCCCCAAGCCCAGGCGATGGCTCCTTGCGGTTGGTCCTTGATGGTCAGGATGCCCAGCGGAAAACACATGCCCATGAAAAAACCGGGAGGGACGATCAGGAGCGTTGCCACCAGCAGCCGGACCGGCAGGGGAAAGGTGAGAAAATAGTGAAACACTGGACGATACAGGAGTAAAAACAGGGCGACAGTCGTCAATGTCCCGAGGAAGGGCAACTGCCACCGCGATCTGGGAGTGATGCGCCACTTTCCCGAAACATAACTACCCAGCCCGGCCGCCACGAGCAGGGCAAAAACCACCACCGAGTAGGTATAGAGCGGAAAGCCTATCAACTTCATGAAAATCTGGATGTACACCAACTCGATAATGATGAACCCCGCTCCCAGGCAGGAAAAATAGCCGAGGCTGTGATACTTGTACGGCCACTGTACCCGTCCGGCCCTGGCGAACAGCAGCGGCAGACCGACAAAGACAAGGGCGAAGAGGAGTGAGGCAGCGGAAGTGATGAACAGGTGAACCACGTCGGACGGAATCAGTTTTTCCGTGTACCTGTTGGTCTCCGGGGATTTATAGACATACTGGGACGATAGCAGGGCCGCGGTGCTGAAATCGAGGAAACGATCCGGCTCTGGCTTGGAGAATCGTTTCCACTCCTTTCGCAGAAAACGGAAATATGGGCGGTCATCCGTGGGGGGCACCAGCCTGTAAGGGGCCTGGCGAATGATCTCCGCAGGCAGGCTGCCGGAATAGAAATCGTCACTGAGCATGCTCCGCTCGGGCCGGAAGGGGTCCTCGAGCAGGTTGACAATCTTGGTGTGCCAGGTGCGAAGCTGCTCAACCTCCGCTTCCGTCCATGGCGTCATACGTACCAGCAGGGTGGGCAGATTGTCCTGCGAGTTTTTCGACCCAAAGACCAGCACATGTTTCCTGAAATCAGTCAGTCCCATGTCTTTCCAGGCTTTGGCCGCGGTGGCTACCATCTTCGGGTAGACATGGTGGTTGATGTGCAGCATCCCGTCCGGCTTCAGATGGGAAAAATACTCCACATAGGCATCCGCGGTCTGCAGATAGGTCGGCGCCATGGCACCGCTCCCGGCTGCTATACTGCTTGAGGTATGGTTGCTGAAGATCTGGATAATGTCGTACTGCCGCTTGCTGGCGCGAAGAAAACTGCGACCTTCGGCCACATGGGCACGCACATTCGGATGAATAAATATTCCGCCATTGTATGCATTGTAGAGTTCTTTCCCGGCTCGCACCACATAACCAACCAGTTCGACGGCATCCACCCGCGAAGCGCCGAAGGTCAGGGCCGCCTTTACCTCCTGGCCGGCGGCGCTGCCAATGACCAGCACCTCGGCCCCGGTTCCCTGCTTGAGCCAGTGACTGAGATACACGCTCTGAATGCCGAAATTGTTGCCAGTAGCCTCAGGCAATGAGTCTCGCAGCTTCTCAAAATCGCCATCAAAGGGGAATATGAAGCTGGATTGGCTGCCACCGTCGTAGGCGACGTGTTTGCGCTGCCATTGCCTGCCCTGCTGGTTGATGATATCGATCTTGCTGATGGGATCCCAATGAGTTGTTTCCAGTTTGCCCTGTTCGACGTCGCTCTTGACCCCCCGCTTGACGATATGCGGTTTGAAATCGAAGTATTTATGAATCGTTCCCTCAAATGCAATTGACCGGATCATCGGTATGGCCATGAGCACAACACCCATAATGGTACATGCGACGATATGCTTTTTGGTCGTGCTGAACAGCGCGGCGGCGATTAGCCCAAGGCCTCCGCCGATGATGACGATGCCTCCGGGCCCGACAAAGGGGATGAAAGGGATCAGAATGAGGCAGCCGACGGCAGCGCCAACGAGATCCCAGAAATACAGCGTCTGAATTTTTTGCGAGTATGAAGAAAACAGAAGAGTGATAATCACCCCGGCCAGGAAAAACGGCATGGAAATGGCCAGATACATCAGCATGAACAGGAGGCTTTTCCTGCCTGTGTCAATATGGAAATCCTGAAATTCCAGTGGAAGGAGGTTGAGTGTGGGGAGGATGATCAGGTTGGAGATGGCAAAGGCGACGGCCAGTCGCACGAGTGTGCCATTCTCGACCGCGTTGTCCCGCGCTGGCCTGAGTGAGAGGTAGACGCCGGACAGGCCGAAGCAGAACATGACCATGGTGATGACCATGTAGGCCATGTTGGCATTCCAGACAACATCGAAGACCCGGACCAGCGAGAGTTCGACCATGAGCGTGGACATGGCCACAAGCAACAGTCCGATAGAAAATCTACGCATTGACAACTCCTGCGGAAATGGATGGGAACATCGAGCGAATCGCCTCGCTCTCTCCCTCCTCTTGAAACCGGCGCTGCAAAAAACCGCTCCTTTTACCCGCAATCAGTCGGCATGACCAGCAAATAGCGGTCCACTCCCCAATCTTTGCCAAGGCCGATGGGACGATCCTCGCACAGGACGGGAAGGTGACGCTCACTGTTTCGCCCTTTGCCAAACCCGGGGCAATATTTGTATAGTGAGATTGGCCTTGGCTGTTGCTTACTGTCGTGTAATACCTTCACCGTATGGCACAAGGATGGCTTTCACGTGTGGAGAATCAAATGGAGCTAGCCCCCTGCCCCATCCCTCATCATGGAGCCCATCACCGATATGCCAACCCATTTCCTCCACGCCGGCTATTTGCTCGACGGCAGCGGCGGCCCCCCGCAGAAGAACGTCCTGCTGACCATCAAGGGCGGGCTGATCAGCGCTGTCACTCCCTTGGCCGGGCCTGTGCCGCCAGCATCATACCCGATCGTGGACCTGTCCAATGCAACCCTGGCGCCGCTCTTTGTCGATTGCCTGGTCCATCTCACTCGCTCCGGGGCTACCGGTCAGGCGGCGTGTGCGCATGAGGAAGGTGCTTCCTGGGAAGAGGCTCGGCGCACTATCGGCCGCCACCTTCACTTTCTCTTTCGGCACGGGGTCGGGATGATTCAAGACTGTGGCGATCACAAGGGGTGGGTCGCGCGTTTCCTGGATGAGGCTGGCTGCGATCCGGAGACGCCGCCAGTGCGGATCATGGGTGCCCAGTCCGGTCTGCTGTTTCTAGGCAGCGCCTTGACCGATGGCAGGGAGAATCGGGCCAGCGGGGCGATGCGAGACCAGATCGGCCTGGTTGTGCGGGAGGGGAAAAGGGTGCTCATCCGCGCCAGCGGCCAATCCAACGTGCAATCGGCCCTTGCCGCGGGATGCCATGCCCTGGTGTACGGTGTGTCCATGGGCCGGGAGAACCTGGAGCGCATGGCTGAAAGCGGGGTGGCCTGGCTGCCGACCCTGTATGCCCTGCAGGTCGAGGCCGAG
>JBGSPP010000238.1:0-3495 GCA_041738515.1 Desulfobulbus sp. | reverse complement strand
AAGGCGGCGGAACCAAGCCTGGGTAAATTTGCGCAGCGCTTTGGCCCCTGTCGTGCAACGTTGACGTCATCGTAAGGAAGGTCCTACTGGAAGGGAAGGCGAATGGCCAAGGGATTTGTTACGATTACGGTGGACCGGTGCAAGGGATGCGGGTTCTGTGTCGAGTTTTGCCCCACCAAGGTGCTGGCTCTATCCTCAGCTTTCAACTCAAAAGGGTATCATCCCCCACATGTCATCCTGGCCGAGAAGTGCAGTGGCTGCGACCTGTGCGGCATGTACTGCCCCGACTTTGCCATCTTCGGCAGCCGAGGCGTGACGGAGGTCGTTTAAATGAGCGCTCTGGTTCACGATTCCGTGATAGAGCCGGAACTGGTCCCGGTGGACCCGAAAGGGGTACTCACCGGAGTTCATTTTCTGGATGGCGACCACGCCTGTTGTGAAGGCGCTCTCGCCGCCGGCGCACGCTTTGCGGCCGGTTACCCCATCACTCCCTCCACCGAAGTGGTGGAGCGTTTCGCCGCCCGCATCCCCACCGTCGGTGGTGTCTTCATTCAGATGGAGGATGAACTGGCGGCCTCCATCACCATTCAGGGCGCGGTGTGGGGCGGTGCGAAAGCTTTCACGGTAACCTCCGGCCCCGGTTTCTCGCTGATGATGGAGCATATCGGCTACGCGGCGATGACCGAGACGCCCTGCGTTTTCGTCAACGTGCAGCGCGGCGGGCCTTCCACCGGTTTGCCCACGCTGCCGGCCCAGGCCGATATGATGCAGGCCCGCTGGGGTTCGCACGGCGACTACGAACTGATCGCGCTGGCGCCCGCCTCGCCCCAGGACTGCTTTTACCAGACCATCCGCGCCTTCAACCTGAGCGAAAAGTACCGCGTGCCGGTGCTGGTCATGGCCGACGAGATCGTCGGCCACATGAGTGAGAAAGTGGTTATCCCGGAAGCCAGCGCCATCACCCTGGTCGACCGCCCCAAGCCCACCGGCCGCAAGGACCGCTTCAAGCTCTACGAGCCGGGCGCAAACGGGGTCGCACCCATGCCGGCCATCGGCGACGGCTACAACATCCACGTTACCGGCCTGACCCACGACGAGCGCGGCTACCCGGCCATGACCGTTGAGGCCCAGGAACAGATGATGGCCCGGATCAAGGGTAAGATCCGCAACAACCTGGACGACATCATAGAGACCGAGAACTACCGCATGGAGGATGCCGACATCGTCATCGTCAGCTACGGCATCTCGGTGCGTACCGGGCTGGCCGCGGTGGATCAGGCGCGGGCCCTGGGCTACAAGGCCGGGCTGCTCAGGCTGGTCACGGTCTGGCCCTTTCCCGAGGCCTTGATCAGCGAGATTGCCGGCCGGGTGCGGGGCCTCATCACTGTGGAAATCAACCTCGGCCAGGTCCATTTCGAGGTCGAGCGCTGCGCCGGCGGCAAGGCCAAGGCCTGCCTGGTGGGCAGCGCCGGCGGCCGGATCATCCACCCGGACCGGGTGCTGGACTGCATCCGCAAGGAGTTCGAAACGGCAGGTTGATAGCTTGTAGGCAATGAAAATTTCAGGAATAACCTGACAGGCCACAGTCTAAATAACCTAAACAACCTACAGTCTAATCAGCCTGGTACAATGACCACCAACCCAAAAAAACTGGCCAAGCAGCCCGAACACCCGCTGGACGACCTGATCCGCACCGACCGCATCCCCCACATCTGGTGCCCGGGCTGCGGCATCGGCACGGTGTTCTCGTCCTGCCTGAGCGCCATCAAAGCCACCGGCATCCCCTACAACCGCTTCACCATGGTCTCGGGCATCGGCTGCTCGGCGCGCGGTGCGGGCTACATCAAGCTCGACAGCTTCCACACCACCCACGGCCGCGCCATCCCCTTTGCCAGCGGCATCAAGATGGCCAGGCCGGACCTGAAGGTGATCGTCTTCTCCGGCGACGGCGACCTGTTCGCCATCGGCGGCAACCATTTCATCCACGCGGCCCGGCGCAACATGGACCTGACCGTGATCTGCGTCAACAACCTCACCTACGGCATGACCGGCGGCCAGGTTGCCGCCACCACGCCCAACATGGCCAAGTCGACCACCACGCCGCTGGGAAACCCGGACGCGCCCTTCAACCTGCCGCTGCTGGCATGGGCCGCCGGCGCCTCCTACGTGGCCCGCTGGACCATCCTCCAGACCCGCGACCTGACCACCGCCATCAACGAGGCCATTGTCCGCAAAGGCTTCTCGTTCATCGAGGTGCTGTCGCCCTGCCCGGTCAACTACGGCCGCCGCAACAAGGAAAAGCCCATCGACACCCTCAAGCTCTACCAGGACCGGACCATCATCAAAAACGGCGCCAACCCGGCCCAGGCCGACATCGATTTCGCCAAGGGCGTGGTCATCGGCAAGTTCGTCGACGTCGACCGCTCCACCTGCGATGACCGCTACACCGAGATGCATCGCCCCTGCAGCGACGATTGATCCTATCACCCGCGCAACGCGCCATTGAACACGACCATGAGCAAATGCATATCATCCGGCCAGACCGGGATCATCGTCACCGGATTCGGCGGCCAGGGCATCATCCTGGCCGGCCGCATCCTCGGCATGTCGGCCTCGCTCGGCGACAAGAAGGAGAGCACCCTGGTCCAGGCCTACGGGCCGGAGAGCCGGGGCGGGGCCTGCAACGCCCAGGTGATCATCTCGGACACGCCCATCCACTACCCCTACGTCAACACCCCGCGGATCCTGATCGCCATGTCCCAGGCCGGCTATGACAAATTCGTCCCCACCCTGGCCAAGGATTCGGTGCTGCTGGTCGATCAGGACCTGGTCAACCCCGAGGACCCGCCCTGCGACCACTTCGCCATCCCCGCCACCCGCATGGCCGAGAACCTGGGCAACAAGATGATGGCCAACATCATTATGATCGGGTTCTGCACCGCCATCACCGAGGCGGTGTCGAGCGGTGCGGCCCAGGCGACCATCGCCGACTCGGTGCCCAAGGGCACGGCCGAGCGCAACATCGAGGCCTTCACCAAGGGATTTGACTACGGACTCTCCACCCTCAAGGGACGGGAAAAACGGGCCGCCGGCCACACAGGAGCCCTGGCGCAATGAAACGGGAGAAAGAACGCCTCTATCGGGTGATTGTCGCCGGGGCCACGCCCGAGGGCATCGCCGCAACCAACAAACTGGGGGAACTGGGCATCCCGGTGACCCTGATCGACTCCGATCCTGATCTGGACCTGAAACTGGCCGCCGACCAGTACCGGCTGCCCTCAGGCCTGAGCTTCAATTACGCCCACCGGCCCGGCCTGATCCGCATCCTGCGCAACAACGCCATCCGCACCGTGCTGCCGGCTCGGATCAAGGCCATCAAGCACACGCCCCAGGGCTTCAGCGTCCGCATCGACCAGGAACAGACCTTCATCGATCCGGACCGCTGCACCCTCTGCGGCCGGTGCGTCGCCGCCTGCCCGGTGGAGCACCCGGAGC
>JBGSPP010000223.1:0-3166 GCA_041738515.1 Desulfobulbus sp. | reverse complement strand
CTCCGGGGCCAGCGACGATTTGGCCGAGGTCCTGACCCGACTGGCGATGGCGGGCCGACCGGCGGCAGCCGCCATCGGCTTTTCCTTGGGCGGCAATCTGCTGCTCAAGTACCTGGGTGAGAACGGGGATGGGTCGCTGCTCTCCGCAGCCATGGCGGTCAGCGTGCCCTTTGTCCTGGCCGATGCCGCCCGACGGTTGGAACAGGGCGGCTCGCGTCTCTACCAGCACTACCTGCTTTCTCGCCTGAAACGGTCTTACCGGACAAAATTCACCAGCCAGTCCTCGCTGCCGCGGGTCGACCTGGACCGCATCGCCACCCTGCGCCAGTACGATGACCTGATCACTGCGCCGCTCAACGGCTTTACCGGGGCCGACGACTACTACGCCCGATGCAGTTCCATGGCCTTTCTCCCCCGCATCACCACCCCGACCCTGATCCTGCACAGCAGCGACGACCCCTTCATGTACCCGGACAATGTCCCGGATTCAAACCGGGTCGGTTCGGGCGTGCGCCTGGCTGTTCAGCCCCATGGTGGCCATGTGGGCTTTATCGAAGGCCGGGTCCCCTGGCGGACCGGCTGTTTCATCGATCGGCTGGCCGTTTCGTTCTTCCGTGAGCACCTAGCCGAATCCGGCCGCTGATCAGCCCGCCAGGTCGCGCACCCGATCCACCGCCCGCAGGGCGTCTTCCAGATCAAAGATCTCTATGCATACCAGCAGTTCCTCGCGCAGATAGGGTTTGGCGCGATGCAGGGTATCCTCGTCCAGCGGCAGGTGATCGGTGTTTCCGTCGGTGCCGGAGAGATGCAGCTCGACAATGCGGGGCAGGCAGAGCTCGGGCAGGGGGTGGCCGAGCAGGCTGTGGGTGAGGTCAAAGGTGAAGCGGGGATGGTATTCGACGACGTCGATCAGGTTTTCCAGCGCCACCAGTGGCGGCCAGGGCAGGTTCCGCCAGCCGGGCATCGGGTGCAGGGTCATGTTGAGCAGGGGAAAGCCGCTCTCGGCAAAGAACCGGCAGGCAGCCAGGGCGCCCACCGGGTCGTCGGTGGGCAGATGGACGGTGTATTCGAGGTCGAGGACCGCCAGGCGGTCGAGCCACGAGGCCACCTGGCGCCGCATGGCCGGGTTCCAGGTATAGACCAGCAGTTCGACAAAATCGACCCGGCCCTCGACCAGGCGGGCGTTATCGAGGAAATTCGCCCCGGTAAGCCATGAGGTGGTTCCCAATCTCATCGCGTGATTTCCCTAGAGCGGCAAAGGTTCCCATCTCCTCGATCATCCGCAGCGCCGCCTCGATGATGCTGAAAACCAGGGCGCAGCCCGTGCCCTCGCCCAGACGCATGTTCATGTCGAGCATCGGTTCGAGCCCGGTGATCTCCTTGAGCAGTTTGGCCCCCGGCTCGAACGAGATGTGCGACGGGATCATGAAGTCCACGGCCTCGGGTTTGAGGCGCATGGCCGCAAGCGCGGCCACGTTGGAGATCAGGCCGTCGGTGACCACCGGAACCCGCCGGGCGGCGCAGGCCAGATAGACGCCGACCATGCCGGCGATGTCCAGGCTGCCGACCTTGGCAAGCACATCGAGCGGGTCGTCCGGGTCGGGCCGGTGCAGGTGCACCGCCTCCTGCACCACGGCCTTCTTGCGGGCAAAGGCCTCGTCGGTCAGGCCGGCGCCGCGGCCGACCACCCGGTCGAGAGGAGCGCTGGTAAAGGCGTAGAGCACGGCACTGCTCGCAGTGGTGTTGCCGATGCCGATCTCGCCCGTGCCAAGTAGATCATACCCTTGGTCGATAGCGCCGTTGGTCACTTCGATGCCCACCTCGATGGCCCGGATCGCCTCCTCCCGGCTCATGGCCGGCTCCTTGAGGAAGTTGGCCGTGCCCCGGCGGATCTTACGGTGGATCACCCGCGGCAGATGGCCGACGTCGGCCTGGATGCCGATGTCCACGGCAAGGATATCGGCCCTGGCGTAGTTGGCGAGAAAATTGACGCCCATGCGGCCGGAGGTGACGAAATCGGCGCCGATGCGGGTCACGTCCTGGGGATACATGGCGATCCCCTCGGCGCAGACACCGTTGTCGGCCATCATCACCACGATGGCCTTCCTGCTGATGGTGTTGTGCACCTGGCCGGTGATGCCGGCGATCTGGCGGGCAATATCCTCAAGCTTGCCCAGGCTGCCAGGCGGCTTGAGGCAGTAGTCGATCTCCCGCTGGGCAGCGGCCATGGCCACGCGATCCACGGGGCGGATCGCCGAAAGCGTCTGGTTGAGCAGGTGCATGGGGCGTCCTATCGATAATTGAAACGGATGAGAATGGGCAACTCGCCCATGAATTCAATTTCGCTGAGCGTGGCGTTGTCGACCTTGAACCGCCAATAGCCCTTGCCCACCGACTCGCAGAAAAAGTGGGCCAGCAGCGAGCGGATGCAACCGCCGTGGGAGACCACTGCCACCCGCTTGCCGGGATGCAGGCGTACGATCTCCTCGACCGTGTTGATTACCCGGTACTTGAAGGCGGCAAAGGCCTCGCCGCCGGGAATGTGGGTCTGCTCCCAGTCAGTCAGCCATAACCGCCAGACCTCTGGGTACTGCTTGGCGATATCAGCAAAATGCATGCCCTCCCACTCACCGAAATGGAATTCCTGCAGACTGGAGTCGGTGATGATCGGCTGGCGATCGCCAAAGACCAGGGAGGCGGTTTCCACCGCCCGTTGCAGGGGACTGGCATAGATGGAATCGACCTCCAGGGCATTGACCCTCTCGCGCAGCGTGGCCGCCTGCCGGCGGCCGTGATCGTTGAGCGGAGTGTCGGTGCTGCCCATGAGGACGCCGGTTTTGTTGTCTTCGGTTTCGCCGTGGCGGATGAGATAGAGCTTGGTCGTATTCATACCAGGAATTTCCAGACAAGAAGGGTGATAAAACAACTGAGCGTTTCAGTAAGTTCGATGCTGGCGCCGATGGTGTCGCCGGTGATACCGCCAAGTCGGCGGGTGCAGTAGGCGGCAAAGAATACGGCCAGGGCAATGGCCGAAACATGCAGCGCCACCCCGGCCAGTGCCGCCCAACCGGGGGAAAGCCCCGCCAGCGCCAGGGTCAGGCCAACAATGACCAGGGAGGCCAGGGTGGCGGCGGCGGCCTGGGTCATGCCGGTCTGGTTGACAAAG
>JBGSPP010000156.1:0-14751 GCA_041738515.1 Desulfobulbus sp. | reverse complement strand
CAGCCGCAATCCGCAACCGCTAGGTGTCGCGCGGTGGTGGGCAGGAACCGGCCGGTGAGTTTGGCGATCTGCTCCAAGTGTACCCGGGTGGCTGGTGGCGGGGCACCGGTTTGCTGCGGCCCGGTGGAAAAGGGGACCAGCTCCATTGCTGCCGCGCCGAGTGCGGCCATGGCTTCGGCGATGCCTGCGATCCGGTGGGCGTTGACCCCGGGGTACACGGTGGTGCGGACAGTCACCGCCACTCCCGCTGCGGCCAGAGCCGTGACCGCTCGGGGCTGCTCCTCGACCAGCAGGGTCGCCGCCTTGTCCAGCGCGACCGTTTTTTTCCCGGGACGAATCCAGGCGTAAAGCTGTTCCGCCGTGGCCGCATCAAGGGTGTCGATCAGCAGGGTGGCACTGTTCAGCCCGGCCGCCGCCAGCGTCGATGCCTGCTCCGCGCCGCCAAAACCAAGCGTGGTCAGGCCGATGTGCAGTTCGGGATATTGCTGCCGCAGTTGGGCGATGAAGGCGCAGGTCGTCTCAACCGTGGCCAGGGGATCGCCGGGACCGGCCAGTTCAACCTGGGTGAACGTCTTGGCGCGGTCAAGCTCCAGCAGGGCCTCGGCCTGATTCAGGGCCTGGCCGGCTTTGGTCTCCGCTGCGTGCCGCATTCGGTGCACCGTCTGGGGGGCGATGGCCAGCAACAGTCCGGTGGAGGATGCTTCGCTCGCACCGGCGAAGCCCGGTGCGCTGGTGATGGGGATAACAGTCATGTGGCGTCTGCCTCGGGGGGGAGTGGATGAAGAACCCGGCAGAGGGAAAAAGGAGAACCCCCCACCGGGCCGTTTGGCCTGTCAGTACACCAGCTCGAACTTCTCTTCCGGGTCGTCCCGGTCGCGGCGGTCGAGCAGGCAGCCCAGCACCTTTTCCAAGAACCGCAGTCCGCCCTTGTAGCCGACGGTGGGAAAGTACTGATGCCCCTGCCGATCGAGGATGGGAAAGCCCCAGCGGATGAAGGGCAGATCCTCGTCACGGGCGATGTACTTGCCGTAGGTGTTGCCGATGAGCAGATCCACCGGGTCGTTCTTGATCCACTGGTGGAGCAGGAACATATCGCCCTTGGCGCGGACGTTGACCGGGAAGGGGGAACCCTCGGTCAGCTCTTTGATCCGCCGCTCAAACCGCTTGCCCGGCGTGCCGGTAACCAGGTGCACCGGGCACATGTCGATGGAGACCAGGAACTCGGTCATGGCGATCAGCTGATCCGGGTCGCCGAACAGGGCCACCTTCTTGTGGTAGAAGTACTGGTGCATGTCGGAGATCAGGTCCACCAGCTGGCCGCGTTCGTAGCTGATCTCGTCGGGGACCACAGCGCCGCCGACTATGCGCAGGGCGTCGATAAACCGGTCGGTGGCCTTCAGCCCGAATGGCATGTCCAGAATCCGGCACGGCACCTTATGCTTGGTGTCAAGCAACCGGGCCGCGTCGGCCGAGCACCACTCGCCGAGCGCCAGGGTGCCGATGGCGTCGCCGCAGCCCTTGAGCTCGGCCACGGTCACGCCGCCTTGGGGGAACATGTGATATTCGCCGGAAAGCGGGCCGTTAAGCACGCCGGACGTGTCCGGAAAGAGGGTGATCTCGGTGCCGACCAGGCCGGCCATCCGCTTGATCTCCTCCATGTCGGCCGGCTCCACCCAGCCGGGTATGACGTTGACTTTGCCGTTCTTTTTACCCGTGGGCTCGGCCAGGTCGGCCATCGCCTTGACCATGTTGGCAAACCCGGTGACGTGTGAGCCGACGTAGCTCGGGGTCGGGGCGCCGATCAGGGTCTTGCCGGCGGGCACGGTGCCCTCCTTGTAGGCCTTGTCGAAGATCTGGTTAAGGTCGTCGCCGATGGTCTCCGACAGGCAGGTGGTATGGACGGCAATGACCTCGGGGTTGTAGACGGTGAAAATGTTGTTGATTGCCTGCAGCAGGTTGGCCTGGCCGCCGAACACCGAGGAGCCCTCGGTGAAGGAACTGGTGGCGGCCGAGACCGGTTCCTTGTAGTGCCGGGTCAGGGCGCTGCGGTGGTAGGCGCAGCAGCCCTGAGAGCCATGGCTGTGGGGGAGACAGCCATGGATGCCCAGAGCGGCATACATGGCGCCGATGGGTTGGCAAGTCTTGGCCGGGTTGATGGTGACGGCGCTGCGCTCGTTGATTTCTTTGGGTGTATGTCGAAGTAGCATGGTATCGCCCTCTTGGTCGATGCGTTATTCCCACACGTAGGTGGCTGAGAGTTCGGGGCTTTCCTGCCAGGGGGCCTTCATGTAGCCCCAGACCTTGCTGTTCACCAGCCGGTCGATTTCCCGATAGAAGTTGACCGCGCCTTTGAAACCGGCATAGGGGCCGCCGGAGTCGTAACTGTGCAGCTGTTTCATTGGGATGCCCAGCTTCTGGATGGAATACTTTTCCTTGATGCCGGCGCAGAAAATGTCCGGCTTCATCAGTTCCACCAGCTTTTCCGCCTCGTACTGGTTGAGGTCGTCGATGACCAGGGTGCCCGGTTCCATGTCCGGCATGATGCCGTCATACTCCTTGAACTTGAAACCCTTGGCCTCGAGTGCCTGCAATTCCGCCTCGGTCTTGCGCGGCTTAAAGCGCGCCGGGTCGGCCTCTACCTCCAGTTCTTCGATGTTGCGGCTATCGGCATCCACCTTGAGATTGGGGATGACATGCCGGCCCTCGTAGTCGTCACGGTGGGCGAACTCGTAGCCGGCGGAGAGGGTCTTCATCCCCATCTCGGCGAACAGATCCTGGTAATGGTGGGCACGGCTGCCGCCGACAAAGAGCATGGCGGTTTTGCCCGTGGTCCGCGGCAGCACGTCCTCGCGTACCGCTTCCACCGCCGGCATCTCCTCGGCGATCACCGCCTCGACCCGGTCGATCAGTTTCTGGTCGCCAAAGTATTGGGCTATCTTGCGCAGCGACTTGGCGGTTGAGCTGGCGCCGATGAAGTTGACCTTGATCCAGGGGATGCCGTATTTGGTCTCCATCATGTCGGCTACGTAGTTGATCGAGCGGTGACACATGACGCAGCTCAAATCAGCCATGTGGGCGCTGGCGAACTGGTCGTAGGTCGAGTTGCCGGAGAAGGTCGAGATGGTGGTGATGCCGCATTTGCGCAGGATCCGGTCGATCTCGAAACCGTCGCCGCCGATATTGTACTCACCCAGCAGGTTGATCTTGTACTCGCCTGCCTTCTCCTCGTTGTTCTCACCGACCATGTGGGTAAAGACCTGGTTGTTGGCGATGTGGTGGCCGGCCGACTGGGAAACGCCCTTGTAGCCCTCGCAGCTGAAGGCAAACACGTTGCAGTCGCCCAGTTTTTCCTTCATGTTGCGGGCCACGGTGTGGATGTCGTCGCCGATCAGGCCAACCGGGCAGGTGGCGAAGATGGTGATCGCCCTGGGGTGGAAAAGGTCGTAGACCTCCTGGATAGCAGCGGCCAGTTTCTTTTCACCGCCGAAGATGATATCCGAGTCCTGCATGTCGGTGGAGAAGCAGTAGGTCATGTAATTCTCACCGTCCGGGCCGGCATCGGTCTGGTTCCGCCGGGTCAACCAGGCGTAGAAGCTGCAGCCGATGGGGCCGTGCACCAGGTTGACGATGTCGCGGGTCGGGCCCATGATGACGCCCTTGCAACCGGCGTAGGTGCAGCCGCGCATGGTGATGATGCCGGGGATGGTGCGCACGTTGGCGGTGATCTCCGGGGTAGTGTTTTCCAGAGCCTCGTTGATCAGGATCTGTTTGGCCCGTTTGCGGGCCACCTTGGCCGGATATTGTTTCAGCAGCTCTTTTTTGATGTCCGTGGGTTCCCACTGGACGAGCTTTTTCTTTGCAGTTGCCATGTCTTTCTCCTTGGGGGCGCTCAGGATATGGATTTCATGCCGGATTCGCCCGTTCGCACCCGGACGGCGTCCTTGATCGGCAGGACGAAAACCTTGCCGTCGCCTGGCTTGCCCGTCTTGTTGGTGGTGATCAGGGTGTCAACCACGGTATCGACGAAGTCGTCGTCGACAACAATGGTGATCACCCGCTTGGGATAGAGCTTGCCCTTCTCGCCCAGGAGCGAGGCGGCCTCCTCATACCCTTCCCCGGCGCCGGACAGCACTTGCGGATTGACGAAGCCCTTGCCCCGGCCGGTGGCCTCGTGGGCGAAAAAGGCGTCCACCCCGGCCTCGGTGAGGGCCTTCTTGGTCTGATTCATCATGTTCATGCGTACTACCGCAATCACCTCTTTCATGCCGCCACCTCCAGGGCGCCCTCTTTGACGCCGGAGCTGATGGTGTAGGCACACTCGACCTCGTTGATGAAGATTTTGCCGTCACCGAAGGCGCCTTTTGCGCCGGAGCGGGCGGTGTTCATGATGGTGCTGATGACGAAATCCTTGTCTTCCGCCTGGATGACGCTCATGAGCATGGTCTTGGGAATCTCGTCGTAGGTCACCTCGCCGATCTTGATGCCGCGCTGCTTGCCGCGGCCGGCGACCGAGTACTTGGTGACCGCGGGGAAGCCGGCGTCCATGAGGGCGGCGAGGACGGCGTCTGCTTTTTCGGGTCGGATGATGGCTCTGATCATGATCAACATGGTGGTCTCTCCTGGTAAGATGAATAGTCTGTAGGTATGTAATCTTTCAGTTTTTTAGTCTCTAGGTAGTTTAGGTATTTCGTCCGCATACAGATAGGCCGCGGATGTTTCGTCCATGAAGTGCTATGCTGTGCAGCACCTCACCTAACTAGCTACAGTCTAAACAACCTAAAGCGCTCTTCTCACGCTTCCATCAAGCCGTAGTCGAGCAGCAGTTGCTCCAGTTCCTCTATGGCCAGCGGTTTGGGGATGACGAACATCTGGTTGCCGTCGATGGCCCTGGCCAGATCGCGATAGGCGTCTGCCTGCTTCACTTCCGGATTCCATTCGATCACGGTCTTGCGGTTGATCTCGGCGCGCTGGACGTCGTTGTCGCGGGGGACGAAGGAGATCATCTGGGTACCGATCTTTTTGGCCAGCTCCTCGATCATTTCGCGCTCGTTGTCGACGGCACGGGAGTTGCAAATCAGGCCTCCCAGGCGGACGTTGCCGCTCTGGGCAAACTTCATGATGCCCTTGCAGATGTTGTTGGCCGCGTACATGGCCATCATTTCGCCGGAACAGACGATGTAGATCTCTTCGGCCTTGCCGTCGCGGATGGGCATGGCAAAGCCGCCGCAGACAACGTCGCCGAGAACATCGTAGAAGGCGTAATCAAGGCCTTCGCTCGGGGCATAGGCGCCCAACTGCTCGAGCATGTTAATCGAGGTGATGATGCCGCGGCCGGCGCAGCCGACGCCCGGCTCCGGTCCGCCGGACTCGACACACCAGGTGCCGCCGTATCCGAGCTTGCGGAGATCGTCGAGCTCCACGTCCTCGCCTTCCTCGCGCAGGGTGTCGAGCACCGACTTCTGGGCGAGCCCGCCGAGCAGCAGTCGGGTCGAGTCCGCCTTGGGGTCGCAGCCGACGACCATGACCTTCTTGCCCATCTCGACCAGGCCGGCGACGGTGTTCTGGGTTGTGGTGGATTTGCCGATGCCGCCTTTGCCGTAGATCGCTACCTTTCTCATTGTGTGGACCTCCATCTCAGGGATAGTTGCCGGATCGCTCCAGCCCGTTGTGTGCGTGGTGTCGACAGCCGTGAAGCGCCGCCGATGCCTTCTTAGGGCAAGCGCCGTGCCACTACGGAAATGGAATATTAAATTTGAATAATTATACGTTTTTGAGAGATTAAGCTGAGCTTCCGGGGCTCGCGGTGGCGAGACCGCACGGTGCGCAGGAATGTGGCGGGTTGTACAATTCGGTAGGTCGGGGACAAAAGTGTCGGTTATGGCGAGAGGCGTTGCGGCGCAAGCCTTTCATGGGGCTGGCCCGGATCGGACGGTGGGTTCTCAGGTCGAGTTCGTTAGTGACTGCTCGGCGGTTTGTGTGGCGCGAGGCGAGCGATGGCAGCGCCTCATGGGCGCAGTATGGGCGGTGTCTCTTGTGAGGCCGGGTTGTGCGTAGTAGGGGGGTGGGGTGGAGGTGATGGCTGTCGCGAGGGGCGCAGGGCAGCGCGACGATCAGCCTTCCTCGATCCGTTTGCGGAACAGGGCCAGTTGCTGGTCGCGGATTTTGGGGATGTCCAGATGGTAGATATCCGGGGGGAAGAGGAACTGGGCCACGCCGGTGTCGAAGATCCGTTTGACCTCGTACTCGTCGTGGGCCACCTCGCGCTGGTAGATGTAGTTGAGGTAGGAGCGGTTGGTGTGGATGATGAACTCGATGCGCATGCCGCCCATGCGGGCGAAGAACTTGAGCATCGGCGTCTTGCCCGAACTGCCGGTGGCGGCGCTGTGATAGTTGCCGCCGGTGAGGGTGTCTGAGATATCCTCAAGCGTCATGAAGGATTGCGCTCTGGCCGCGCTGCGGGTGAGATGGCGGACGAATCGTTTGACGTCGTTGGCCGAGTTGAGCACCGCCATCAGTCCCAGTTCGTCGTCGACAGCACTGGCCGGGTTCTTGTCGTTCTTGCGCAGGAGCTTGATCACCTTGGCCGCGGGCGGTTTTTTGCGGATGGTGACGTAAATGGGGATGTCGGCGCCGTTGTCGCGGAAGCGCCGTCGTTTCACCAGGGTCAGTTTCTCGCCCGGGGCCGGCGCCACCCGGCGAGCCTCGTCCTCTGCGAGCACGGTCACCGAGGTGCAGCTGAAGTCGGCGCTGCTGTGGGAGCTGTACAGGTAGCGGATGTCCAGATCGCCGATCTTGGAGTCGGGGCTCCATACATACACATTGAGAAAGTTGAGGAATACGGAGAATTTTTCGTTGATATGCGTCTCCCGCTCGCGCTGGTCGATGGATCCGGCGAGCCCCATGAGCGCAAGTTTGCGTTTGGCCTCGAACCGGGCCTTCTTGTGGTAGCGGTCGTCAAAGAGAGCCAGGATCAGATCCACCGGGTCCCAGGCGGTGACGATCTCGTTGGTGGTCTCGATATGGGCGCTGTAGGGAGCGAAGACCTTGGCCCGCAGCGAGGCGATGACATCGTCGGCGGTGCGGGCGTACTCCTGGAGGTGGCGGGAAATCTCCCGGCCCGAGCCTTCGATGCCGAACATGTTTCCCAGGAGCAGGTGTGCCCGCTGTGCCGCCTTTTCCCGTCGCTCGCGGTCGTGGATCAGAATCAGGATCTCGTCGTAGCTGTTGATTCCCAGCAGATCGAAGACTTGGTTGCGAACCGAGCGATATTTAGTTTTCAGCAGTTGGTTGCGGCTGATGGCTCTGGCCCAGGCCTTGCTTTCGCGGGAAAAGGGGTGGGCCAGCGGCGGCTCGTCGCCTATGGTGAAGGGGCCGTCCTGGAGCATGGCCGAAAAGACGGATTGTTGGGTCAGCAGGCTCATGGCGCTTGCTCAGGAACGGTCACGGAGTGGAAGGCTGTTGTCGGTCCAGAAGATCGATGAAATTGCGCATCAATTGGGTCAAGGTTGCCTCGGTCCTCTCTGTCTCCTGCCGGGCGGCGGCGACCAGGGATTCGACAGCAGCCTGGTGTTTTTTTCCCGCTGCCAGCATGGAGCGGTCGTGGGTAACCCAGGAGGCTACATCCTCGGGGGCGGCAGCGTGGTTGTCGCACTGGAGGCCGACAATATGCGGCCGCCCGGCCAGACAGCATGCTTCTACCATGCAATCCCGGGAGGTTGCAAGCAGAACCAGATTGCGGGGCAAGGGAGTCTGGATCGCCTGGGTGTGCCATTTAAACAGGGGCTGGGGGCTGTCAATGTCCCGGAATAATGGGTGCTGTTTGCCTTCCTGGGTCAGGTGGCCGTCAATGAAACCGGCGCTGCGAACATACCCCGGACCAAGGGTGGCGCCGGCGGCCTCGGCTATGAGATGCATGCCCAGATTGAAACCGAGGCAGGGCCGGTTGAGGTGCAGCCAGGTCTGCAGGAGTCTTTTCTCCTCGCGGAGAAAGGGGAGCTGTCTGTCCTGGTCAACACCAAAGGGGCCGCCGAGCAGGATCAGGCCGTCGAAATCGGCGAAATCGGCGGTGCTCTCACGCCAGATTTTGGCTACTCGTAGATCGATATGCAGTGCCTGGGCAGCCTGCAGAAGAAAGCGTCCGGGGGGCTGCCATTCGGTCTGCTGAAGGACGAGAAGGTGATGGGCCATGGGCTGGGTACCCCGATGTAGAGGGTGGCTGCCCCGCGGAGAGGAGGAGTGCGGGGCAGCCTGGTAGAGAGGAGGAAGGGAAAGCCTGTGCTGCACGCGGCGGGCCGAGCGGGGTGCTGCCTGGAGGGGAGGCGGTGGCCTCGTGCTTCCAGGGGGCTGAGTTCGTTCCGGCCGCGGAGACGAGCCGCGCTGGGATGGCAGGAGTCGGCCCGTATGTACCGAGGAGCTATCAATTCCTGTGCCAGTTATGTGTGCGAAATGCGTCTTCTCAATATCTTTTTGATATATTATAATAAATTATTATCTTGGGCGGGCGGCTGCCCGCGGAATGCAAGAGGGGCGCCCTTGCATTGTTGTTGGTAAGCGTTCCAGTCTTTCACAAAAATGTGATGCGCTGGCATCCTGCCATGGCTGGTAAAAAAGAGGCAAGGTCCTGTTTTCATTTTGACAGGAGCAGTTGGGCATTGCTACCATGCTGATATGGACCACTGGCGCTCTGCTGTGGGGCACTGTGGCCGCCAGGCAGGATTGCGCCCCTGCACGGGGCCTCTGTCGTTTGGTTGACAAGAAGTGAGTGTAAAGGAGGACTGGATGGAAGCATTATTACGTTGGTTCGAGGGAACGCATTTGCAGGAACAGGTCAGGGATGTGGATGCCATCGCGTTGTTCAGCAACCCTTGGTTTCTCGTTCCGTTTGTGGCGCTTATGGGCTACATGGTATACAAGAAGGCCTTCCGGGATATCATCATCCTCGCGGCGATCATGGGCGTCTGGTGGGCCTCGGGAACGGAATACATGCAAACTCTGGTGGTTGGCGAAGAGTTGCAGATCAACAAGATTTTGCCAGTCCTCTTCGGCGGCGCCGTCATCCTCGGGGTCGTCATCTACCTGCTGATCAGCCGTTCCGACTGATCGCCGGGCAACAGGCAGCCCCGGGCCGGTATGCGGCCCCGAATCAACCCCGTCAGGATTTCAGGCAAAGGCCATGGAATATAAGAACGCCATTTTTATCGTCACCGAAGAGCGATCTTGCCCTATTTACAACGTCGGTGAGGAATTCAGGGTCGAGAACATGGCGTTGACTGTGCCCGAGTCCAAACCGGTCTGTCTGCTGATGGTGCGGGAGTTGATGAAGGCTGTGGCCGAACGGCAGAACCTGGAGCGGTTGACGCCCCAGGGCTTGAAAAAGGTCAAGATCGAATGCGGTGGCTGTACCGGCCTGATCCGGTTTGAGTTCAAGAAGGAAAAGGGCTTTGCCACCCTGCAGATGAAGTTGCTGGCCGCGGCCGAACAGCGGGCCCGGATGCGGCATCTGGACAGGTTTTTCGACACCCTGCGCCAGCTTGACATCTTTGAGCCCCTGGATGAGGACAGCCTGCGCGATCTGACCGGTCAACTGCAGTTGAAGGAGTTCGGCGAAAACAAAATCGTTCTCAAGAAGGGTGACCCGGGGACCAGCCTGTACATCATCCTTGAGGGGCGGGTGGCGGTCATCGGCGACGACGGGCAGACGCTCTCCGAGATGACCGTTGGCGACATCTTCGGCGAGATGAGCCTGCTGTCCGGCGAGCCTGTTACCACCACCATTCACTCCAAGGATCGGACCCGCCTTGCCGCTCTCTCGAGTAAGGACTTTAAACACACTCTTAATAAATATCCGATATTGCAGGTTTTCTTTTACAGGATGCTGGTCGAGCGGGCCCAAGCCAACACCATGCGGGCCGGCACCATCAGTTCGGGTATGACCGGCCGGCTGTCGGAGATCAATGCCGTCGAGTTGTTCCAGCTGATCAACGCCAGCCAGAAGACCGGCCGCGTACAGCTGGTGTTCGAGGATGGTCAGGCTGAAGTGGCCTTCAACGAGGGCGAGCTGGTAAAAACAAGGTACAAGGGGCTTGCCGGCAAGGAGGCGTTCTTCAGCCTACTGGCCAAGAGTGACGGCAATTTCACCTACACCTCGGGTCTGTCCGCCGAAGAGATGGAACTGTCGGTGATCGGCGGTTTCATGGGATTGATCATGGAGGGCATGCGGCGGGTGGACGAGGGCGAGGTGCGGTAGGGATGAAGGTCCGTTTGCTGAATCTCCGGGCCCACGCGGGCACGCGGGGCGGGTGATGCTCAGCGCTCCGCCGAAATCTTCTCGAAGATCAGGCAGGCGTTGGTGCCGCCGAATCCGTAGCTGTTGCTCATCACCACCTTCAGATTAGCCGCCCGGTTTTCCTCGACGATGTTCCTGCCCACTGCCTCCGGATCTATCTCCTCGATGTTGGCTGAGCCGGCAATGAAGCCGTTCCGGAGCATGAGCAGGATGTAAATAGCTTCGTGCACTCCGGCCGCGCCTAGCGAGTGGCCGGAGAGTGACTTGGTCGAGCTGATCGGCGGGTTGCGCTCGCCGAACACCTCGCGGATCGCTTGCAGTTCGACCACGTCACCGATGGGGGTGGAAGTGCCGTGGGCGTTGATGTAGTCCACCGGTCCCCGAACTCCATCCAGGGCCATTCGCATGCAGCGCACCGCCCCTTCGCCCGAGGGGGCGACCATCTCATAGCCATCAGCCGTGGCGCCGTAGCCGATCACCTCACCGTAGATTTTCGCCCCTCGCCGCCTGGCCCGTTCCCATTCCTCCAGTACCACCACGCCGGCGCCGTTGGCGACGACAAAGCCGTCCCGGTTGCGGTCATAGGGTCGGGAGGCCCGGGTCGGGATGTCGTTGAAGCGGGTGGAGAGCGCGCCCATGGCATCGAACATGGCGGTTTGCGACCAGTGCTCCTCGTCGGAGCCGCCGGCGAACATCATATCCTGCTTGCCCATCAGGATTTGTTCCATGGCCGCGCCGATGCAGTGCGAGCCGGTGGCACAGGCCGAGGAGATTGAGTAGCAGAGCCCCTTGATGTGAAAGGCGCTGGTCAGGCAGGCCGAGACCGTGCTGCTCATGGTGCGCGGCACCATGAAGGGGCTGAGTCGTTTGAGGCCTTTTTCGCGCAAGGTATCGGCGGCGACGACCACGTTCTCCGCCGAGGTGCCGCCCGAGCCGATGATCAGGCCAGTGCGGGGGTGCGAGACTTCGAGCTCGGTCAGGCCGGCGTCATCGATGGCCTGCTGCATGGCGATCGAGGCGTAGGCCGCGGCATTGCCCATGAAGCGCAGGTTTTTCTTATCGATCTGCTCCTTCAGGTCCACCTGGGTGAAGCCGCCGAGATGTGAGCGCAGGCCAATGTCCCGGTAAGGTTCGTGGAAGCGGATCCCCGACCTGCTCTCGCACAGGGAGTCGAGCACTTGAGCCTGGCTGTCGCCGAGGGGCGAGACGATCCCCATGCCAGTAATCACCACCCGTCGCATGCCTGCCACGTCGTTATTCCGGCTGCCGGTAGACGGCCAGGGGGCCGCAACTCTGGCAGGTCGGCATGACCTCGACTGTGCAGATGTTGACATGCGGCGGCACGCTGGTCACCCAGTGGACGATTTCAGCGATGTCTGGCGGAGTCAGCGGCTGGGTGCCCTTGTAGACAGCGTCCGCCTTGGCCTTGTCGCCATGGAAGCGGACGATGGAAAACTCGCTCTCGGCCAGGCCCGGCTCGATGTTGGTCACCCGGATGCGGGTGTGGATCAGGTCGGTGAGCAAATTGTTCGAGAAGTGTTTGACAAAGGCCTTGGTCGCGCCGTAGACGTTGCCGCCCGGGTAGGGATAGGAGCCGGCGACTGAACCCATGTTGATGATATGGCCCGTGTTGCGCGCCACCATGGAGGGCAGGAGGCAGCGGGTCAGGTAACAGAGCCCCTTGATATTGGTATCGATCATGGTCTCCCAGTCCTCCAGGCTGGCCTTGTCGGCGCCTTCCAGCCCCAGGGCAAGGCCGGCGTTGTTGACCAGGACGTCGACGTCGCGAAAACCTTCGGGCAAGTTCTCGACCATGGCCTTGACGGCGGCCAGGTCGCGGACATCGAGTTGTACCGCGTGGATGGGAATATCGGCCAGTTGGCTGGTCAATTCGGCCAGCCGGTCCTGCCGCCGGCCGGTGACGATCAGTCGCCACCCTTCCAGGGCAAAGCGCTGGGCGCAGGCCCGGCCGAAACCGGAGGTCGCGCCGGTGATGAGAATGGTTTTTTGCATGGCGTGCTCCTTGGTGAAAAGTCCGACAGGGCAACAGTCCGGCCGCGAAAGGACAAGATTTTTCCAGGAGAGTCTGGAATTTATCGAAGGGGTGGTTATAGTAGCACCCAATGCCGCAACGGCACCCGTCAAGGTAATGCAAAACAGATCAGTTGCAAGGGAGAACGACATGCTGAAGAAAAAGATGCTCAAAGGGATGAACGATCAGATCAACGCGGAGATGTTTTCCTCCTACCTGTACCTCTCGATGGAGGCCTACTTTCAGTCGATCAGTCTCCGCGGCTTTGCCGCCTGGATGCGGGCTCAGGCTCAGGAGGAGATGTTGCACGCGATGAAGTTTTACGATTTTGTCAACGAGCGGGGCGGCAAGGTCACCCTGGAGGCGATCGCCAAGCCGGAATCCACCTGGGCTTCGCCCCTGGCGGCCTTCGAGGCGGTGCTTGCCCATGAACAGCACGTCACCGGCCTGATCAACGATTTAGTCGATCTGGCCATCAACGAGAAGGATCACGCCAGCAACATTTTTTTGCAGTGGTTCGTCTCTGAGCAGGTCGAAGAAGAGGCCAGCGCCGGCGAGGTTCTCGACAAGCTCAAGCTGATCAAGGACAACCCCTCGGGCCTGTTCATGGTGGATGCCGAGCTGGGCAAGCGGGTTTTTACCATGCCCGCGCCGGCAGCAGAGTAACGAGGGACAGGACGGGCCTTGAGCAGCCGCGCCCTCAAGCGCCAGGTGCTTGACCTGATTGCCGGACCCGACCTGGCCGCTATCCGCGCAGACCTCGCGGGGCTGGCGGCCAAAAATGTGGTTAATATTCTTTTCTCGGCTCTCTGCCGGGAAGACTCGCGTCAGCGCTGGCACGCGGTCACCTGCATGGGTGATGCCGTTGCCCGGCTGGCCGGGGAGGACCTGGAGGCGGCGCGGATTGTCATGCGCCGCCTGCTCTGGAGTCTCAACGACGAGTCGGGCGGCATTGGTTGGGGAGCGCCCGAGGCCATGGCCGAGATCCTGTGCCGGCATCCAGGGCTTGGCGAGGAATATGTCCACATGCTGATTTCCTACATGCGCGAAGACGGCGAGGAACGCTGCCAGGACGGCAATTTTCTCGAACACCCGCTGCTGCAGCGGGGGCTGCTCTGGGGCATGGCCCGTTTGAGCCGTTGCCGCCCTGATTTGCTGCTGGCACGCGGCGTCGAGGCTGACATCCCCCAGTACCTGACCGCGACCGATGCGGCCATCCGGGGGTTGGCGGTTGCGGTCGCGGGCGCGCTGGGTCTGGCAGCCTGCCGTCCGCAACTGGAGCGTCTGCTCGCGGATGCCGCACCCCTGACCCTGTACGAGGAGGGCGTTTTTCTGCCGATCACGGTGGGCGCGTTGGCCCGTTCCGCCTTGGAGGCCCTGGCCCGATGATTACCGACCGGTTGTTTCCCGCAGCCGCCTGCGTTCAGTTCACCATTGCGCTCGGCGAGGTGGAGCGCAATATGGACCGGGTGGAGCGGTTGATCGAAACCTGCAGGCCTGCGCCAGACACCCTGATCCTGCTGCCCGAGATGTGGGCCACAGGGTTTGACTATGCCCGCACCCCGGAGCACAGTCGTCGCCTGCCGGAGATTGTCGCCTTCATGCGAAGGCTTGCCGCCCGGTATGGCGTCTTTCTCGCCGGCACCCTCGCCGAGCCAACCGAGTCAGGAGGCCTGCCGCACAACACACTCTATCTGGTCGGCCCGGAAGGGGTGATCGGCCGTCTGTCCAAACGCCATGTTTTTGCCTATTGGCAGGAAGACAAACACTATGCGCCGGGTTTGCAGACGGGCCCGCTCCACACCTCGCATGGGCTCTTGGGCGGAATCGTCTGCTACGACATCCGATTCCCCGAGCTGGCGCGGCGGCAGGTCTATGCCGGCTGCCGGCTGCTGGCCATCTCCGCCCAGTGGCCTTTGGCTCGATTGGATCACTGGCGAACCCTGGCCCGGGCTCGGGCCATCGAGAACCAGGCCTTTGTCGCCGCCGCCAATGGGTGCGGCGTCACTGGCGCGATGGAACTGGCCGGGCATTCAATGCTCATCGGTCCGGATGGCAGTGTGCTCCATGAGGCCGGGGCCGAGGAGACGGTTATCGGCGGGCCGCTCGATCCGAACCTGGTCGATGGCCTGCGTGAACGGTTCTTCCCGGCGGGCGAGCGCCCCTGGCTGGGTGCGGACAGGGATAAAGTCAAGACCCTTGCCCAACTGCTGCCCGAACTGGCCCTGATCCGCCGGCATGGCAGCCGGGTTGCGTTTACCAACGGCTGCTTTGATCTGCTTCATGCCGGCCATGTCAGCTACCTGGAAGAGGCCCGTCGCACCGCCGACTGCCTGGTGGTGGGCCTGAACGCCGACAGTTCGGTGCGGGCGCTGAAGGGGCCGAGCCGGCCGGTCAACAACCAGGACGACCGCGCCCGGGTGCTGGCGGCCCT
>JBGSPP010000149.1:0-2077 GCA_041738515.1 Desulfobulbus sp. | reverse complement strand
AACGACGGCCGCCGCCCGACCCATCCCGGAGGCGACCCCTCCCGGTCCGGAGAAACGGCTGACTATCGGCATGGCCACCTACGACGACTTCGACGGGGTCTATTTCACGGCCCACGCCATCCGCATGTACCACCCCGAGGTCACTGCCGACACCGAGATCCTGGTGATCGACAACAACCCCGGCGGCCCCTGCGGCGCCAGCCTGAAGCTGGAACATGAGATCGAAGGCTACAGGTATGTGCCGCTGACCGAGCATTGCGGCACAGCTGTGCGGGACTACCTGTTCCGCCATGCGGCCGGCGAGTTTGTTCTGGTGCTGGACTGTCATGTCCTGCTCGAACCGGGGGCGCTCGCCCGGCTGCTGGCCTACCTTGAAGCCCATCCGGATTGCCCCGACCTGCTTCAGGGCCCCTTGCTCGGAACGCCAGGAACAAAACTCAGCACCCATTTCGAACCTGCCTGGCAAGAAGGGATGTACGGTGTCTGGGGCCAGGACGAGCGAGGGCAGGACGCGGACGCCGATCCCTTCGACATCCCCATGCAGGGACTGGGGCTCTTCTGCTGCCGCAAGGCCGCCTGGCCAGGGTTCAACCCCCGCTTTCGCGGCTTTGGCGGCGAAGAGGGCTATATCCACGAAAAGTTCCGGCAGCGGGGCGGCAGGACGCTCTGCCTGCCCTTCCTGCGCTGGCAGCACCGTTTTGCCCGGCCTATGGGCGTGCCCTACCGCAACAAGTGGGAAGACCGTGTCTTCAACTACATGGTCGGATTCGGCGAACTCGGGCTCGACACGACGTCCATCCGGGTTCACTTCATCGAACAGATCGGACAAGAGCCGGGGAGCAGGCTTTGCCGCGAGGTCGAGGAAGAACTGCGCAGCCCGTTTTTCTACTTTGACGCCATCTACTGCATCACCCTGGATCCGGACGGGGAACGATACGGGAAGATGCGGCAGCGCTTCCGGGCGCTTGGCATCGAGGAACGGGTGCGGGTCTTCCGGGCCATCGCCACCCCGGACAACCACCACATCGGCTGCGCCCTCTCCCATCGGGCGGTGATCGCCCAGGCGAGCAGCCTGCGGCTCGACAACGTGCTGGTGTTCGAGGACGACGCCCTCTTCCACGAGGAAACCCATGCGGTGCTGGGCAACAGTATCGCCGAACTGCGGCAGCGGGAATGGGGGTTATTTTATTTCGGTGGCCATCGGTGGAACCTGGAGCAACCCCTGATGGAAGGATGCCGTGCCCTGCGTCGCACCCAAGGATTGACCTGCACCCATGCCCTGGCCTACCATGCCTCGATTTTTCCGCACCTTCTGACCGAACTGCCTGCAACCGAGGAGGCCATGGCGGCGTGGCTTGAGGGGTATCACGGCATCGATCAATATTTAAGCTGTATCAAGCCCTCCTTCCTGACCGAACCGGTCATCGCCACCCAGATTGAATTGCTCCCGTACGAGGAATCCCAACATCGTGGCCGATTCACCTTGGGCGAACATTGAAACACAGGCACGATAAGGACCTTGACCAAGACCACGGAAGAGCGGCCGCCCAGTGGCCCAGCCCTGACTCCGCTTCCATCCTGACCTGCGGTTGCAGCGCATCGGCAACCGGCGATCATTCCGAACTGCCCCATAAAAAAGCCCCGCAGCCATCGAGTTCAATGACTGCGGGGCTGAGCGGCTCCGTCCTTCCAGGGCACCATCGCACCGGTGGGCGCCGGCTGTTCACCTGACCAACTTCCGCCACAGGGCCCGGCCCCTTGCCCATCCCCCCGGGCCGCGCTTTCCCGCCGCCGCAGCCTGCTCCCGCCCCTCTCCTTCCAGCTCCAAGAGGGTGGCATACAGTCTGATCCACCACCACACATGCCGGGGATGCTCCCACAACAGGCAGCCGAGCCGACGCCAAAAAGAACCAGCCCCGTAGTAGACCCCTAGCCACCACCCCGGCGGGACAAAGGTGGCGCGCAGGATAGCGGGCAGGTCGCAGCCCTCCCGCCGCAATGCCCGGATCTTCCGGTGCGGCCAGCCGGTGAACAGGGCCACGGTCCGCCGGCGACCGCGTTCCTGCTCGTCGCCGAC
>JBGSPP010000113.1:0-4284 GCA_041738515.1 Desulfobulbus sp. | reverse complement strand
GACGGCAGCCGGTCTGTCGGGCCAGGCGAGTTGCCAGGTCCGGGTCGCCGAGCACGGCAAAACCAGTCTCGTTGTCCATCAGGCAGGCCAGCAGCCGCACTGCGGGTTCCGCCTCGCCCTCGGGCAGGACGACAATCGTTCCCGGCCGACTCATGGCCTGGAGCACGGCGCGAAAGGCCGCGTGCCCCTGTTCTATGGTTTGGATGTGCATGGTCAGGCTCCGGGCATGAGATCAAAATTGACCCTGGTGGCGGCGATCAGCGCCTTGTCCTGGTTGTTCCGCGTTGCCTGTCGATCGGTTTCCTCCGCAAGAAAGGCCGCGATTCCGGCCCGCGACGGTTCAGGTTGGCCGCAGCGAAACAGGGCGTCCACGGCCGCCTTGGCCAGGGCGCGCCGGGGTTCCTCGCCCAGCACCATGCCATAGCCCTCGCAGCCGTGCAGGCTGACCTGGGCCTCAGTGGTCAGGGCCTCGCCGGGATGAAAGGCGACGCCGAAGCTGTCCCGCACAGTGAGCAACACCAGGCCGGCATGCGGCGGCAGGGTTATCTCCAGGTCAAGGCCGGCCAGCAGCGCCAGCAGCCGTTCAAGCCGCTCCGGGTCCATGGCGTTAACCAGCACGGCCGCCTCGGACGCAATCATGGCCTCGCCTCCACGGCAGTATGGTTCAACGTCGCTGGACCGTGGCCCGCCTCCTTCCCGACCAAATCGAGGCGGAAGCTGTGGCCATGGCGGGCAAACCCCAGGCGTTCGTAAAAGCGGTGGGCCGCCTCGCGGGCCCGGTTGCTGCTGAGCATGATCTTGTAGCAGCCTCGCTCCCTCGCACGCGCCGCCGCATGGACCATCATCATTCCGCCCAGGCCCCGGCCGCGCAAGTCTTCGGCTACCACCACATCCTCGACGATGGCCGAGGGTGCGCCCAAATGGCCGAGGTTGTCCATGATCAGCAGGCCGTAGACCCCAACCACCCGCTCGCCCGCCTGGGCGATGTGGAGGCGGTACTCGGGGCAGGTGCAGATGCGGGCAAAGATCCGCCGGGCCCCTTCCAGGTCCAGGACTCGGCCGTCGTCCTCACCCAGCTGGCGGTACAGTTCAAGGATGGCGGGCAGGTCGGCCGCAGTCGCCTCGCGCATGTGAGCATCCATTGGCATGGTGGTGTCCGGTTGTCGATTCAGGTGTATTTGTCGCGGATAACCGCGCTGATCCGGTCGATGATCGCCACCGTGATGACGATGATGATCAGGATGGCGGTGACGTCGTGGTTCTCGTAGCTGCGCAGTTTGTCGAAGAGATACACGCCGATGCCGCCGGCCCCGGTGAAGCCGAGGATGGTGGCCGAGCGGACGTCCGACTCGAAGCGGTACAGGGTCATGGAGACAAAATAGGGCGTGATCTGCGGCAGCACCGCGTAGCTGATGACCTTGACGAACCCCGCGCCGGTGGCAGTGAGGGCGTCGATGGGTTCCTGCTGCACGCCCTCGATCCCCTCGGAGAAGAGCTTGATCAGCACCCCGGCGGTGTGTATCCCCAGGGCAAGGATGCCGGGCATGGGCCCCAGGCCGACGGCGGAGACGAACAGCAGCGCCCAGATGATCTCGTTGATCGAGCGGCTGAGGTTGGCCATGAACCGCACCCCGGTGTAGATGGCCTGCTTGAGCAGCCGACGCGCCCCCCGGTCGCCCGGGATGATGATCTCGAGGGTATTGCGCGAAGCGAAAAACGAGAGCGGAAAGGCGATGGCAACCGAAAGAACCAGCGCCAGGATGGCCATCTGCACCGTCTCCAGCATCGATAGCAGGTACTTGACCAGGCGACCGCTGTTCGCGGTTGGCGGAAAGAAGCCGCTATCCTTGATGGCCGGGTTGCCGGCCACGTAGTTGACCATGTTCTCCCAGCCTTGGAGCAGGGCCGAGAGGCTCATCTCCGTGGAGCGCCAGCACCAGGACATCAGCACCAGGGCCGCCAGCGTGGTCAGGATCGTGGCGGGTGCAAAGGGGTTGGTCCGGCGCTTGATGTCTTCGAGTTGCATGGATGGGGCTAGGGGGGCGCTGTGGCGATGAACCGCTTGTCCGTCGGAGCCGCCTTCGGCCCGATTGGCCGAAGGCGGCGTCCAGCAGCGGTCCTGCATTATTTGCCGAGCTGCTTCTTGACTTCGATCTGGTCGCGGATCGGGTTGTAGGACGCGTCGGTGGTAGCCTCATAGCCTTTCAGCTTGAGCGCCTTGAGGCCATCGGCATCCTTGTAGCCGACAAAGGCCTCCTTCAGCGCCTTCTTCAGCGATTCGGGCAGGTCCTTGCGATAGGCCATGGGCGAACCCGGGATCAGCTCCGAGGTCCAGAGGACGCGGAAGTCCTTCTTGGCCTCCCACTGCTTGCCGTCGCCGCGCTCCAGGTCAAGATCATTGGTCGAGGCCAGATCCACCTTGCCCGACTTGACGGCCAGGATCGAAGCCTCGTGGCTGCCGGAGTAGATCACCTTGGAGAAATACTTTTCCGGGTCGATCTTCATGGTCTTGACGAAGTGGACGGTCGGGACCAGGGTGCCGCTGGTCGAGTTGGGATCGGTGAAGGCCCAGATTTTACCTTTGGCCTTGTCCATATTCTTGATGGCCGAATCGCTCTTGGTGATGATGACGCCGTGGTAGCCCTTGCTGCCGTCCTCGGCAATCTCCATGACAAAGGCGTCGGCATTGGCCCGCTGGGCGGCCTCGACGTAGGACTTGGGCCCAAAGTAGGCCAGGTCGATGTGCTTGAACTGCATGGCAGTGATGACGCCGGCATAGTCGGTGGCCACCTGCAGCTTGACCGGGATGCCCAGTTGCTTCTCGACGTGCTTGGCCAGGTTGTCGTAGCGCTCGGTGATGCCCGATGAACTCTCGGTGGGGATGAGGCCGAAGTTCAACTCCTTGGGCCAGTCGGCCGGCGGCGCGGCGGCGGCCATGGCGGGAAGGCCGAAGGCAAGGACGAGGGCGGTGAGCGCGGTGCGGAAGGTTGCCATGATCTGTTCTCCTGTGGATGCGATGTGTCCGTGGGTGATGTCCGGGAGGCACGTCCCCCCGGTTGTGTAGGTATGCTGGCCGGATGGCAGCGCTAGGCTGTAGCCGGCAGCGCCGGTTCGACCGCGGGGCGCACGGGGTGCAGGCCGGTGGGCTGTCTGGGCGAACGGTCGCAGCAGTAGATCCGGCCTACCATCGCCGGGTTCAGCTGCTCCGGCGGACCGTCGAAGACGATGCGGCCGTCGTTGATGCCGATCACCCGGCGGCAGAACTCGCGCGCGTAGTCCAGCTGGTGCAGGTTCGCGACCACGGTGATGCCGTACTGTTCGTTGGCGCGCTGGAGGGTCTCCATCACCCGTCGGGCGCTGACCGGGTCGAGCGAGCTGATCGGTTCGTCGGCAAGGATGATCTCCGGCTGCTGGGCAATGGCGCGGGCGATGGCCACCCGCTGCTTCTGGCCGCCGGAGAGGCAGTCGCAGCGGCTGAGCGCCTCACTCTCCACGCCGACCAGGCGCATGTATTCATAGATCTCCTCATACTGACTGGCGTTGTAGTACTTGAACAGGGCTGGCAGCAGGGGCTTGCGATGAAGCATGCCGCTGGCGACGTTGTTGAGCACACTCATCCGGGCCACCAGGTTGTAGCTCTGGAAGATGACCCCGATGCGGGAGCGGAGGTGTTTCAACTCCTTGTTGCCCAACTTGGCCAGGTTTTTGCCGAGCACGTTCAGGCGGCCATCGAGGATAGAGGTGGTGGCGTTGAGGGCCATCAGCAGGGTCGATTTGCCCACCCCGGAAGGGCCGATGATGCTGAGGAATTCACCCTTTTTGATGGTCAGGTCGATGTCGCGCAGGACCTTTTTGCGGCCGTACCCGAGGGTCAGCTGTTCCGCCTTGATCTGTGCCATGTTGGTTGTTTCCGTATCGCCGTCCGCGTCGCTGTGGTTGACCGGCCCAGGGCCAGCTTGGTCTGTTGCCTGACTGGAAGATGTACCAGCGCTGTGTTGGCCCGGGGTTTGGTTTGCGTTTTGATTCGGTTTGCCAGGCCCGGCCGGGCGGTTCAGTTGATCCTCGAGATCCGTCCCTGGATGTCGACGCTGAGCGGCTGGGGCTGAGATTCCACGTACCAGCGCAGGGCGTCGGCGACAAAGGGGCCGACCACCGGGTTGACGCCGTGGGTCAGCACCGTCAGGTTTTCGCCGCCGCCGGCCAGGTACTCGTTCACCGCCACGGTGTAGCGGGCCTCGGGGTGCAGGGGCTGGCCGTGGCGCATCACCGTGACCACGCGCTGGC
>JBGSPP010000041.1:0-4291 GCA_041738515.1 Desulfobulbus sp. | reverse complement strand
GCAGGGGCCGGTAGGCGATCCGCTCCACCGCCACCGCCAGACCGCCCGCGGCCAGCATGCCGAGCAGGATGGCCAGGATCAGGTAGGCATAGGCCATGGAAAGCGGCGCACTGCGGAGGATGCCGCTTGCATCAAGCGCGATCAGCATCTCCACGCCGACAAAGGCGCCGACGGCGAAGATCTCGCTGTGGGCGAAGTTGATGAATTCGAGCACGCCATAGACCATGGTGTACCCGAGGGCGATGGCCGCGTAGACAAAGCCGATGGTCAGGCCGTCGATGACCACTTGGGGCAGGTTGGCCAGGGTGTAGGCGTAGAGAGAAAGATTGAACCGGTCGTAGACATGGAGGCCGACAGCGGTCTGATCGAGCAGGAGCGCCGACACCAGGACGATGGCCGACAGCACGGCGGCGCTGCCCAGGGAAAACAGCATCAGCTGCCCCAGGGGACGGACCAGTTCACGCGGGTTCAGGGAGAGAAAGGGGTTGTTCATGCAAAGCGCCATGCACAGGACCTTCCGGCCCCCTGGAAATCGGGGGCCGGAGGCGCGGAATGCTGCTTATTTCGGGGGGGCGATGTTGAGGGTCTCGACCACGGCATTTTCGCTCCATTTGGCCGGATCGGCCGATTTGACCTGGAGCACGAAATACTGGGCAACTACCGGGTCGCCGATTTCGTTGAAGGTGAAGGTGCCGGTGATGCCGGCGAAGTCCTTGAGCGCGCGGATAGCCTTGACCACATCGGCGCGGGCAGGGGCAGCGTTCTTGTTGGCCTTGGCGGCGTTCTCGATGGCCTTCAGGCTGATGGCCATGCAGTCGTAGCCTTGGGCGGCGAAGGGCTGGGGATCGGCGTTGTACTTGGCTTTGAAATCCTTGATGAACTTGGCCGTGCCGGGATAGACCGTGGCCGGGCCGGAAACGGTGGAGTAAAAAGTGCCCTTGCCATCGATCAGGGTCTGGCCGGCGATCTTGGTGGCATCGGAAGAGTCGAAGCCGTCATCACTCATGAACATGCCCATGTAACCGCGTTCCCTGGCCTGCCGGAACAGGACCGCGGCCTGGAAGGTCATGCCGCCGAAATAGACCATGTCCGGATTGCCGGCAATGACCGGCGACAGCAGGGCGTCGAAATTGGCCTTCTCTTCGGTGCCTTCGAAGCCCAGCACCTTCAGCCCTTTCTCCTCGGCGCGCTTCTTGAAGAATTCGGCGATGCCCTGGCCGTAGGCGGTCTTGTCGTGGACGACGAAGACGCTCTTGATGCCGTGGCTGGCGGCGAAATCGGCGCCGACCACGCCCTGGACGTCGTCACGGCCGACGATGCGGTTGATTTCCGCATAGCCGCGGGTAGTGACTTTGGGGTTGGTGTTGGCAGGACTGACGTTGGCCAGGCCGGCGGAGTGATAGACCTCGGAAGAGGGAATCTGCACACCCGAGTTATAATGGCCGACCACCGCGAGGATCGAGGGGTCGGAGACGATGCGCTTGGCGTTGGCCACGCCGGTGTCGGGATTGGCCTGGTCGTCGAAGGGAGCCAGTTCGACCTTGATGCCCAGATCGGCCAGGGGCTTGCTCAATTGCTCAAGCGCCAGTTCGGCGCCGCGCTTGATGTCAACGCCGACCACCGACTGATCACCGGAGAGCGGTGACTGGGTGGCGATTTTGATGGACTTGGCTGCATCGGCGGCGGCAGCGGGCTGCGCGCACACGGCCAGCATCATGCCGGCGACGGCCAGCAGTGAAAAGAGCGACAATCTGTGTTTCGGCATTCCTCGTTCCTCCTGTGCAGTGGGCAGGCAGCCTGGACTGCGTGCCGGTTCAGTAAGTCCGGCCTCGGTCTGGAGGCCAGCGGGTTGGACATACATGGCATACTTATGCAAAAGATGCCATATCTTTATAGGCAAAAGTACGGGCGCACCAGCGACTGCCAATGGCCCTAGCAGATCGTGCCGCCCTGTTCAGGAGAGCGGCGGCGCGGCGGTCTTGCCGCCCTTCCTGGCATGATCCAGGGTGGACATCACCGTGGCCACCATGGACGAGACATCGGCCAGGTTGGCTGGCAGGATCATGGTGTTGTTCTCCTTGGCCAGTTTACCGAACTGGTCGAGGTACTTCTTGGCCACATCAAGGTTGGCCGCGTCCTGCCCGCCGGGCGAACTCAGGGCCCCGGCCACCCGGCGGATGCCCTCGGCGGTGGCCTCGGCCACCTTGAGGATCTCCTGGGCTTGGCCCTCGGCCTCGTTGATGCGCCGCATCTTCTCGCCCTCGGAACGGGCGATGGCCTCGGCCCGGTCACCCTCGGCCCGGTTGATGGTGGACTGGCGCTCACCTTCCGATTTGGCGATCTCTGCCCGCTTTTCCCGCTCGGCCCGCATCTGCTTTTCCATGGCCTCGAGCACGCTGCGCGGCGGCTGGATGTCCTTGATCTCGTAGCGCAGCACCTTGACGCCCCAGTTCTGGCTGGCCTCGTCAAGCGCCTCCACCACCTGCCGGTTCAGGGTTTCCCGGGCCTCGAAGGTGTTGTCCAGGCTGATCTTGCCGATGGCCGAGCGCAGACTGGTCTGGGCCAGCTGGGCCACGGCGAAATGGTAATTCTCTATGCCGTAGGCCGACAGCCGGGAGTTGACCACCTGCAGGTAGAGGCAGCCGTCGATCTCCATGCTGACGTTGTCGGCGGTGATGCAGGTCTGGGCCGGGATGTCGATGGACTGCTCCTTGAGGCTTCGCTTGTAGGCCACCTTGTCGAAAAAGGGGATGAGGATGTGGAACCCGGCCTCGAGCGTGGTGCGGTATTTGCCCAGCCGCTCGATCACGTATTCGAACTGCTGGTCAACGACCACCGCGGTCTTCACCAGGACGAGGATGACGAAGACGACCAGAACCACCACTCCGACCAGCATGTTGTCCATCAGGCTTCTCCTTCTGTCTCGGCCGGGATGACCTTGATCGACAGGTTGTTTTTCTCGACGATGGCGACGATGGCGCCCTTGGCGATGGCCCGGTCGGCCGTGGCCTGCCAGAACGAACCGCCGTACTTGATGGTGCCTGCCGCCGGCGGATTGATGTCCTCAATCACCACCCCGGTCGCGCCCGGAGGGATGTCGTTGTCCATGGCGTCAACATCGAGGACGCGGCCAAGGAAGACCTTTTTCAGGGTGGTGCGGAGCAGGGCCAGGGAAACGAGGCTGGCGGCGAGAAAAACCAGCAGCTGGCTGGCGAGCGACATCGGCAGGAGGAACACCGTCAGGGCCGCGCACCAGGCACCGACGCCGAAGAAGAAGACGATCAGGCCGGGCAGCGCCAGTTCCAGGGCAAAGAAGACGATGCCGGCCAGGAACCAGACAAGCACGGGTGAAAGGTGGGGGAAGGACATGCGGCCGCTCCTCGGTTGTGGTGTATTGGGACGAAGATAGCACACAAGGCGGATCCCGGTCAAACAAGAACCACAGGGCGGCCAGCCGTCTTTCCGCCACCGGTGGCAAGGAAAGGGGAAAAAAACGCAGCCAGGTGGAATGCCGGGCGCAAACCGGGCTGATTTTCCCCCGCAAATAGGGTATGTACACCTTGTCATGGAGAAGGGTTTCTCTTACCGTCTGCCCCATGGTGTTCATGACAGGACTCAACGACTGGAACAGATTCGATCACATGCATAGACCGACGACCCATCGCCGCTTTCGTCGCCCCGTCTGGAAACAGGCATGGCTTCTGTTGTTCCTGCTCTGCCTGCTGCCTTGGACGGCAACGGGCCAGGAACAGCTGCCGCTCCTGATCCAGCAACGCCTGGAGGAGCTTAATTTCGGCACGGAGAAGAAGATCGCCGGCGAAACCGTCTACACCTCGGGCCTGTTGCTCGACCTGTACCGGAAAAACCGCTTCCAGCCGCTGTGGAACGACCGGGGCGCCATCTCCCAGTTGCTCAGCACCGTCGTTGCCGGCGCCGAGGAAGGGCTGATCCCGGACGACTACCATCTCCAGGCCATCACCCGGTTCGGCAAGGAACTGGAACAGGAATCCTCGCTGACCAGGCTGGTGGAATACGACCTGCTGCTTTCCGACGCCATGATGCTGCTCGCCCAGCACAAGCGGTTCGGCAAGGTCGATCCGCGCCAGGTCGAGGAGAAGCACAACCTGGAACAGGCCACCTCGCGCATCAGTCTCAACGACGCCTGCCTGGCCGCGATCAGGGACAACACCGTGCGTCAGACCCTGGACAGGTTCTCGCCGCCCCATCCGGCCTACACCAACCTCAAGCAGGCTCTGGGCAACTACCGCAAGATCGCCGGCGAAGGCGGCTG
>JBGSPP010000008.1:0-7042 GCA_041738515.1 Desulfobulbus sp. | reverse complement strand
CCAGGTCCTCGACGGCCCGCACATGGAAGGCCGGCCCCTTGCCCACGCCCTGGGAGGCGATCTCGCTGCTGTCGATCAGCAGGGTGTATCCGGCCAGGGGCGCCGCTGTCAGCAGGCAGAAATTCTTCGGGCTCTGGATCTTCAGGGGCCGCGACTGCAGGATCAGCAGGACGCCGTCCGGGTCGAGCGCCCACTCCACATCCTGGGGGCATTGGTAATGCTGCTCCAGGGCCGCGCCGTATCCGGCCAGCTGCCTGATCTGTTCGTTGCTGAGACAGGCCGCGCCTTGCAGTTCCTGCGGCACCGGCCGCTCCTCGACGCCACCCTCCCGGTTGAGCACCAACTGCACCGGTTTGGTTGCGATGGTTGTCTCCACTATCGCATGCGCCTCGTCCTTGGTGACGGTATAGGCATCCGGCGTGACCACTCCGTCCACCGCGTAGGGCCCGAGTCCCCAGACGGCGTTGATGAGGATGTGCTCATTGGTGATGTCATAGGGGTGGCGGGTGTAGAGTACGCCGCTGGCCCGGCTATCGACCATCTTCAGACAGGCGACAGCCATGGCCAGATCTTCGTCGTAGACGCCCTTGGAGGTGCGGTAGGAGATGGACCTGGCCGAAAAGAGGCTGGCGATGATCTCCTTGTAGGCTTGGCAGATTTCCCCTCGTTTCACCCCCAGCAGGGTCAGGTACTGGCCGGCGTAGGAGAGATCTCCGTCCTCGCCCACGGCGCTGCTGCGCATTGCCAGCAGCACGCCCAGATCGTCGCCCCAGTGTTCCTCGCTGGCGGCGAGTATCGCAGACTCCAGTTCGGGCGGCAGAGGTTTGGCCTTGATCAGCTCGATGGTCTCGTCGCTCAGGCTGCTGAGCAGGTCGTACTCGTTGACGTAGATGAGGTTCTTCTGCCGGATGATCTCTTCCTTGAGGTCGTTGTGTTCAAAGAACTCGTGAAAGGCCCGGGTGGTGATGGCAAATCCCAGGGGAACCGGGATGCCGAGCCGGTTACGGATTTCGCCCAGATTGGCGTTCTTGCCGCCGGCCCAGTCCGCGGCCTCAAGGGTGATCCGGGCATAGGGCATGACGCTGGCCGGTGCCTGGTCGACCTTCTGCTCGTTGATGATCTCTTTGATCCGGTTGTTGATCTCCTCCAGGACCGTGTACAGTTCGCGGTGTTTCGAGCCGGACATGACGTTGAGGCTCTTGACCATCTGAAAGGCGTATTTGAGCGACTTGTTGATCTGGTTGTTGATGTAGGAAAGGCCGAAGACCTGCTCGCCCTTGAGTTTCTCGTCCATGTCGGAGAGCGAGGTCAGCAGTTCGGAGTTGGCCGCCAGCAGTTCCTTGAACAGGGCGTAGCGGAACCGGAACAGGGCGTTCATCTCCGAGGCGTTGCCGGGCGGCGGCGCACCTCGGCGGTGGCGGAATTCCTGAAACAGCTGCTTGAGATTTTCGAGAATGGTAGGCATGGTCAATTCCTGCACAATAAAGTGCTCTGTCAACGCGGAGCTGGCGCCGCCGGTGGGCAGATCGGCGGCTGAAGCAGGCAAGGCCGCTTGCAGCCTGCGCAGCTGTCAGTTGCCGCTGCCGATGGTCAGATTGTTCTTGGTCCTGCGGACATAGGTGTGTTTCTGCGCTCCCTTCCAGAAGTAGTCCACCCAGATCCCTTCCGCGGTCGCCTGCTGCAGGGCCTGATAAATGGGGGCCGCCTTTTCCGGCAGATACTCGCCCGCCAGATAGGGGTGGACGATGAGCAGACCGTCGGCCGCCATGATGAATGCATACGGGTCGTAGGCATCGGCGGCATAGCTGGAGGGAGGCTTGCCGTTGTTGATGGCCTCGACCATGTCGTCCACGTTTTTCTTGATCGTGGCCTCGTCGGCGGCCAAGATCGTGGCGGCCGTCAGCAAGACTGCGAGCAGGGACAACAGGGCGGCAATCCGTCTCATGAAAATCCTCCGAATGGTGTGCATGTATCCACAACCGCTGCCGGCCGTCTGCCGGAGGCGGGGCGGTGTTGTCGGGTTGAGCAGCGACTTCCCGGGTGCTTCATGCGCTGTTCACCGTGATCTGGCAGGCGTGCCGGCCGGCGAGCAGCGAATCGATATCCCTGGTGAGCTTGGCCAGGTAGTAGTTCACCAGCGGGGTGTTGCCCATGATCATGTCCAGTTGCCGGGTGTGCAGGGTCAGGTAGCCGAGGATCTTGACCCGGCTGTTCATGAACTCCATCTCGTGGCCTTCGATGCGGGCGTCGAGATTGTCGGCGTGGACCACGGCGCGGAACCCGTACCGCTCCAGAATCTCGCGGATGAAGTGGACCCGGCCCATGCAGCGCTCAAAATCAGCGGCGCCGCCCTTGAACTTGAACCCCAGGTAGTTCTCGCCAGCCCGTTCGCTGACCATGGCCTCCATGGTCGAGAAATGGTAGCCCAGGCGGGAGCTCAGGGTGCAGTAATTTTTTGAGACCATGAAGTAGTTGCGGTCGGCGTACTTGGATTTGATGCCCGGTACCAGGGCGGTGTTCATGGTCGATCGGAACATGATCGAAGTCATGCCCTTGCCGTCCATGGCCGGTGGCCCGTCCCAGGGGATGGCGGCAAATCCTTCCCAGAAGGCCAGCATGGGGATGGAGGCGATGTCCTCGAGCTTGACGTACTTGCCCTTGATCTCGTGGTTGAAGCCGTCGTCGAGATTGAGAATCCACCAGTTCATCGGCACCCGGTAATGCAGTTGCTTGCTCGACCGTTCGGAGAAACTGTGGTCTTTGCCGAAATTGAACATCTCGTGGACGGATTTCTCGTGGATGAACCGGGTGATGTCGTGGAAGGTCTGGCAGTTCTGGGGCAGGAACTCCTGGGATTCGGGGTCGAGGAGGTGCAGGGGGATGATGTGCCGGCTGACCGCCTGGAGCAATTCGTAGACCGGGCTGCCCACCATCAGCTTGGGTTCCGGCCGCTTCCACTCGAGCAGGGGGGCGATGCTGCCCAGGTAGACCCGGCCGAGATCGGCGGCCACGGTGACCAGATCGCCGTTGTTGACCTTGGCCATGGCCCCGGTGACCCCGAACAGCGCCGGGATGCCGAATTCCCGGGCCACGTTGGCCAGATGACCGGCAAAGCCGCCCTGCTCGGAGATCACGGCGGCGGCCCGGGCCACCAGCGGCGCCCAGGTGGGCAGGGCCTGCTCGACCACCAGTACCGCGCCTTCGGGAAACTGGAGGATGTCAACCTTCTTGGCCACCTTGAAGACCCTGCCGGTGGCCACGCCGGGGCTGGCGTTGATGCCGCCCTCGGTCAGCAGGGAGGGCTCGAAACGGCGGAGATCGAGCTCCTCTCCGGGCAGCACCATTTCCATCTGCTGCAGGGGGCGGGACTGGAGGATGGCGATACTGCCGTCGGGGCAGACGGCCCACTCGATGTCCTGGGGCGTCTCGTAATACTGCTCGATGCGGATGGCGTGATCGGCCAGGTCACGGATCTGCTCGTCGGTGAGCGAGGGCTGGAGGTGCTGGCCCGGTTCGGTTTCGGTGCGGGTGCAGCCTTCGCCCTCGAGGCAGACGACCTGAAAGCCTTTCTTGCGGACTTCCCTGGCGACGATGGTGAGAGCGTCGTCGCGGGAGACGACAAACAGATCGCAGAGCACGTCGCCATCGACCACCGCCTTGGGCAACCCCCAGGTGGAGTTGATGAAGATGTTGTCGTCGCGGCGGTCCAGCGGGTTGCGGGTGTAGATGACACCGCCGGCGACGGCGTCGACCATGGCCAGGCAGCCCACGCACATGGCGATGTCCTCGTCGCGGAAGCCGCGGTTGATCTTGTAGGCGATGGCCTGGACGCTGTACTTGCTGGCCATCACCTGCTTGTAATAGTAGAAGAACTGGGAGAAGCTGACATTGAGCTCGCTGCGGTACTGGCCGGCAAAGGAGCTGTTTTCCGCATCCTCGCCGTAGGCGCTGCTGCGAACCGCCATGCGCACGTCCTGGCCGCCGTTCTGCCGTTTCATCGCCTGGTAGGCATCGACCACGGCCAGATAGATGGGCTCGGGCACTTCAGCGGCCAGGATCAGCTGCCGGATCTGGGAGCTGACCAGATCGAGATTCCGGTCCACGTCCGAGCCGGCCACCTGGAACAGGCGGTCAACCTCCTTCTGCAACCCGTCGGCGTGCATGAACATCTCGTGCGCCGCGGCGGAGATCGCGAATCCGGCCGGGACGTTCATGTGCAGCCGGTTCTTGACGTCGCCGAGGTTGGCCATCTTGCCGCCCACCATGTCGGTCATGTCGCTGTTGATGGCCTCCAGGGGGATGACCAGCCGCCTGTCGACGATCTCCTTCTTCTGGGCGAGGAGGGCGTCGATCTGCTGCTGGATGGCCCGGAAACTGTCGCGCAGGGCGGTGTACTTGCCCGGGGCAATGTTCTCCATGTCCCCGATCATACGGAAGACATTGACCGAGGTCTTGGCGCAGGCGGTCTGCACGAAGCTCATGCTGAAGGGCTCGACGCCCTGCAGGGCCTTTTCCACCTCGGCCATGGCCTCGAGGATCCGGCTGTTGGCGGCCAGCAGCTGCTTGAAGCTGTGGTAGCGTGACTTGAAGGTCAGCCGCAGTTCCTCGACCTGGGCGAATTCGAGCACAGGTTCGTCGGGTTCCCGGTTGAACAGTTTCTTCGAGAAGGCGGCCAGTGTCTTGAGCATGCGGTGTCTGTCTCTCCCGGCAAGGGTGTGCGGGGGGCTCGGCCAGGGGCCGGTTAGGCCCCGGCGTCGCCGCGCCGTTGTTCGTTGAGCTGCTTGCGGGTGTAGGCGTCCTCGATCTTGTAGAGCAGTTCGTCGATGTTGATCGGCTTCATCAGGTAATCGAAGGTTCCCAGCTGCATCAGCTCGATGGCATTGTCGACGCTGGTGTTGCCGGTGAGCATGATCACCTCCACCAGCGGGTTGATCTTCTTGATCTCGACAAAGGTCTCGCCCCCGTTCATCCCCGGCATCTGCTGGTCGAGCACCACCACCTCGGGCGGGTCGCTCTGCACAATCTCCAGGGCCGCCTCGCCGCTGTCCGCCGTCTGCACGACAAAGCCGCGCACGGTCAACTGGCGGGCCGTGGCCTCGCGAAACACATCCTCGTCGTCAACCAGCAACACCTTGAATCCTCTCTGCTGCTTATCCATATTCCTCTTCGCTTGCGTTATTTGACAGGCAACAGGACGGTAAACGAACTGCCTGTGCCCGGGATGCTGTTCACGGTAATGGTGCCGCCCAGATATTTCACTATGCTTGCGGCGATGCTCAATCCCAGCCCCGTCCCCTTGCCGCCGCCCTTGGTGGTGAAGAACGGGTTGAAGATGCGTTGCAGGTTTTCCTGCGGGATGCCTTTGCCGGTATCGGCGATGGTGATGCAGGCCATGCCGTCCCGGATCTCGGAACTCACGGTGATGGTCCCCTTGTCGGCAATGGCGTCGGCGGCGTTGATGAGGATGTTTGCAAACACCTGCCGCAGGGGATCTGGCTCGGCGAGGATCACCGGCAGGTCGGCCGCCAGGCTGGTGTTGACCTCGATGTGCTTGGATTTGAACTCGACTTTTTTCAGTCGGCCCAGGACCTCGTCAAGCAGTTCATTGATGTTGCATTCCACCGAGCAGGGGATGCGGGCCTTGCCCATCTCCTGGAGTTTTTTGGTGATGCCCTTGGCCCGGGTGGCGGCGGTGTCGATGACCGTCAACTCCTTGCAGATCGCCTCCGGGCTGTGGTCGAGGTCGAACTCCGGATTGAGCATGTCGCGGACGACGCCGCTGGTGGCCATGATGATGGCGAGCGGGTTGTTGATCTCATGGGCCACGCCCGCGGCCAGTTCACCGATGGATGCCATCTTGGAGGCATGGGCGAGCATCTCCTGGAGCTGCTGGCCCTTTTCCGCCATTCTCCGGGCGTCGGCCACCAGTTTGCGGATGGTGAGGAAGATGATCACCGATATCAGAAGGCTGATGACGATCAGGCCGATGGTGAGGGCGAGTCTGGTCTTGATCATGCCGGCCTGGGCCACGGCCACCGGCTGGGTGACCAGCAGGGCCCAGGCCGCTTCCTTGAGCCAGCTGTAGGCGACCAGGGTCCGTTGGTCGTCATGATCGATCTCCCGAACGCCCGAGGCGCTGGCGGCTGGGGGGACGAAGTCGCTGGTGCCGGGATAGGCGCTGCGGCGGGGATCCACCACCTGGTACTGCCCCTGGGCATTGATCAGCGAGGACTCGACCTCCTTGCCGTGGCTGATGCTGCGGAGGAACACATACAGCTTGTCCGGGTCCAGGGTGGCGCGCAGCACATAGGGCTGGCCGTCGAACACCTGGCGGACGCCGATGGTGAAATGGGGCACCTTCCTGAACCCCGGGTAGATGTCGCTGATCAGGTAATTCTTTTCTTCGCCGACCAGGGTCTTGAACCAGGGTTCGTTGCCGTACGCCTTGCCCAGCAGATGGGGATAGGGGCCGGCGTAGCCGATCTGGATGCCTTTGGCGTTGAAGAAACCCACATCGACGAAACCGACGTTGAACCGCTTGAGGCTCTGGAGATAGCTCTCCATGGTCTCCGGCGAGGGCGCCAGGGTGAACTCCCGGCCGTGGAACAGGTTGAACAGGTTGACCACCCGTTCCTGCAGATAGAGGTCGATGGTGTTTTTCTGGTTTTCCGCCACCGCCTCGAGGTTGAGCATGGCGCTGTTCTTCAGCGTGTGCGTGAACTGGAAATGGAAATAGGTGGAGAGCAGGGCGTTTGGCAGGAGGAAGCCGAGCACCAGCCCAAGGATCAGCCGGGTCTGCAGCTGGCGGAAGTGCTGCCGGATCCGGTTCAGGTTGGCCTGGTTGTCGGTATAGTCGTGGACGTGCTCGGTGGCGCGTTTGCCCACCGGCACCGTATCCAGCAGGTGACTTGTATCCCAGACTCTCATTGGATTCCTCCGGCGGTTGTCCGGGGCGGGTTGGCGCCTCCCCGTCTCCGCCTGGCCGCGCCCGGGGCGCGGCGGCCTGCCTGATTGCCCGCCCCTCTCGGGCCGGGCCGTGCGC
>JBGSPP010000388.1:0-11476 GCA_041738515.1 Desulfobulbus sp. | reverse complement strand
CGCCGGTCGGCCCGCCATCGCCAGTCGGGTCAGGACCTCGGCCAAATCGTCGCTGGCCCCGGAGTGATAGGTGCGGCTGGTGCGGTTGGGCTCGCCGCTGGCCCCGCGCAGGTGCATGAACACCGGCTGGAACCCGTTGTGGTGCAAGGTAGCCATGACCGGCAGGGCATAGTGGCTACGCAAGTTGCCCTCCAGGCCATGGAGCACAAGAATGGTGGGGCCGCCACCTCCGAGCGTCCGGGACAGGTCGATGAAGTCGCCGTCGGCCAATTCAATCCGCTCCCGCGCGAGCGGCAGCACGGGGCGGTTGCGGAAGAGCTTGGGCCAAAGGGTCTGCAGATGCGGGTTGCGCAACCAGCGGGGCGGCGCGTACTGCGGCGTCGTCATGGGCAGTGGTCGGCGGGAAAGGTCAGCTGTCCCATAGTGTTGGGCTGTAAAGAAACACGAGGTTGTCGACCGGAACGGTTTGCGGTTGTCCAGGCCAGGATTTTTTGGTAGTGCTCGGGATACGGTGCATACGTGCAAAATGAGCGGCAGGGGAGTGGAAGCGGCAGCCTGCTTCCCCCCTGTCGACGAACGAGCAAAGGAGAATGCCATGGCCAATTTTCTTTTTGTCCTGCGGGACAACGACTTCGAAAAGGCGACCCGCTGTTTTCAGTTCGCCAAGATCGCCCATGCCAAGGGGCACTCGGTCAACCTGTTTTTTATCGACAGCGGCGTCGATTGGGCCATGCGTGACCGGGACGGCAGCCGAAAAACCGAGACCGGCGACTGCGTCAACGATTATCTGCCCTATCTGGTCGAGCAGGAGGTACCGGTGGGCATCTGCACCCCCTGCGCCAAAAACCGCAAGCTCGACGAGGCGGGATTCCACAGCAACATGGTCCTGGACGGCGGTCCGCACCTGATCGACATGGCCGCCGAGGCCAAGATTTTCAACTTCTGAGACGAGGCGGGCTGAGCGGCCAAGTCGCCGGATCATTGGCCGACTGCTCATCCAAGGAGATGGCGCAGGTCGTGGCGCATGCCGCGCAGGGCCTCGGCGTAGGGATGGTCCTCGCTGTTCCTGGCCTGGTCATGAATCACCTGCGCCTGCCCGGCCAGCCGGTTCAGGCCGCATTGCAGCAGGGTGCCCTTGAGGGTGTGGGCAACTCTCGCCAAGTCTTCCAGCCTGCCTTCGGCCTGCGCCAGCTCTGCCTTGGTCATGAGTCCGCCCAGGCTGGCGCAGGCGGCCTGCACCAGATCGGCGACCTGATCATCCGCCAGGCCTGACAGCTCCTTGATTGCGCAGACCAGCTGGGCCATGGTCCCTTCCTCAAGCACCTTGGGCTCATCCGCAATCTCCTGTTTTTCCACAGGCAGCGCTGATTGCAAGGACATGAGCACCGCCTTCAGCCCCTGCACCTTGAAGGGTTTGCTGATATAGGCGTCCATGCCGGCGGCCAGGCATCGGTCTTCGTCTTCCTTGAGGGCGTGGGCGGTCATGGCCACCACCAGCAGGTGCCTGCCGCAACGCCGTTCGGTCAGCCTGCGTTCCAGATCGTCCGGGAGGTGTACGGGCGGCAGGGGGGCCCCCTGTTCCACTGCCCGCAGCACCATCGTGGCCGTCAGGCCGTCCATCTCTGGCATCTGCACATCCATGAGCACCAAGTCGAACTCGCCATAGGCCAGCGCTCGCAGGGCCTCCAGGCCAGTGTTGGCGGTGGCGATTTTGTGATCCTGCTCCAGCACCATCCGGGCCACGTCGCGATTGAGGTCGTTGTCGTCGACCAGCAGGATGCGCAGTTTTTTGAAGGGATGCGCCTCGGGTTGTTCGTCTGCAACAACCTGGAGCGGGTCTTCCGCTTCGGCCGGGCTGAGGGGGAGGGTGCAATGAAAGGCGCTGCCTCCCTGCTCCAGGCTCTCCAGCCAGATTCTGCCGCCCATCAGTTCAATCAGCTGCTTGCAGATGGACAGCCCCAGGCCGACCCCGCCGTGTTCCCGGGTGTGGCTGTTGTCGGCCTGCTCGAAGCGGTTGAAGATCGTATCCCGGTGCTCCGGGACAATGCCGATGCCGGTGTCGAGGACCGTGAAGTGGACCACGTCCGTGCCGCTTGCGCTTGGGTCCCCGTCCGGGCCGGCGGTGATAGTGATTGAGCCTGCGGGAGTGAACTTGATGGCGTTGTCCACCAGGTTGAGCAGGATCTGACGCAGCCGCAGGTGATCGCCGACAAAGGCGTCGGTGAGTCGTTGGTCCGCGGTTGCCTGCAGGAGCAGCCCCTTCTTTGCCGCCGGGGCGTGCATGATCGCCACCACCTCGTCCAGCAGCCGACGCAGGTCAAAGGCGTATTCGTTCAGGGTCAGCTGGCCGGCCTCCATCCTGGAAGAATCGAGGACGTTGTTGAGCAGCCCGAGGAGGCTGTCGGCCGACTGGTGGACTATGCCCAGGTACCGCTGCCGCTCCTCCTCGGTGGTTGCCTGCATGGCCAGGTGGGTCATGCCCATGATGGCGTTCATCGGGGTGCGGATCTCGTGGCTCATGTTGGCCAGGAACAGGCTTTTGGCCCGCTCCGAGGCCTCGGCCCGCTCCCTGGCTTCCCGCATTTCATTGATCGATCGCTGCAGCTGGTCGGCCATTTCGTTGAAAGCCCGGGCCAGTTCGCCGAGTTCGTCGCGGCTCGCCACCGCCAGGCGAGAGGAGAGCCGGCCAGCCTGGAATTCACGAATGCCGGCCATGATGGCGGTGATTTTGCCAGTCAGGGTCGAGGCCATCCAGACGGCTATGAGGATGACCAGTACGATCATGATGCCGGTGGAGACGTTGAGGTTGCGGATGGTATCCTGCAGCCGCCGCTGAATGAGCGACAGGGTGTCCCGCTGGGTTGCCTCGAGATCGGTTTCGTACTTTTCGCTGATGGCCTTGATCCGGGCCGCGGTCTCGGTCGCAGAGCTGTGGAACTCGTCGACATTGGCGCCGATGGTGACAAAGCCGAAGCCTCGGGGGCTCTGGCCGTAGATGGAGGTATGGTAGGGAATGGCGGCCGCGGTGGTCAGCTTCCACAGGCCGCTCCAGAGGATGAGAAAGGAGCCGGAACCGCCGTGCTGGGTGAGGTTGAACCAGCCTATGCACTGGGGCGCGAAGTTGAGGTAGCGGCAGTCCAGGCCCAGAAACCCCTGTTTGGTGAAGGCGGCCACCGGCTGTTTGTTGATCGTCTGTTCCTGGAAGCTGGGCGCGGTCTGTTCGAAGGCGGCAAACGAGCCGTTGCCTTCCCGCCAGAGGTCGTGCAACTCGGCGCTGATCCAGGGCAGGACCTGCTCGCCGGTTTGTGGGTCGTAGCCGACGATGAAATAGTCGCGGGGATGGGAGATGTTGCGGCCCTGGTCGTCCCAGAGGAAGGCGTAGTTGCCCTCGCCGGCGTCGGAGATGTCGGAGAAACGCTCGGCCGTGGGGACCGCATGGTCGGTGAACTCCATCAGGTGGGTGTGATCGAGCGCCAGCGTAACGTAGCCGACTTTCTCCCCGCCTTGGAAAACGGGCGCGGCCCAGCGGATCAGCCCCTGGAACCGTTTGCCCACCGGGTTTTCCTTACCGGCATAGGCCGCCTCTTCCGGCGCAAAGGGTGTGCCCGCCTTCTCGGCCTGCTCAGGGGTGTAGGGGCCGATGATCGGCGAGGGCAGGTAGGGGCCGATCACCCGGGAAACATACACTTCGCCGGCCCTCAGCTTCTCCAACTCGCCAAAGTAGGTTTCCGCCCGGCACCAGGTGTTCTCCTTCTTGGAGACATCGCGCAACTCATGCGGCAACAACCCGGTCAACGAGATTTTCATCGTCTCCCGACCATCCAGACCGACAAAGGTCATCTCGTGATAGAGGGGCTGCATCTGCGAGCGGTGGGCGTGATCCGGCGGACGGTAATGGAAGTCCTTGGCGTTGTCGGCCGAACCAGGCTGAACCTGGTGGATGGAACGTTCCGGAGGGGTTGCCGGCGTCCATCTTGATCGGTCGGCGCTGAGCACCCAATCCTGGTGGTACACCACCTCTTTCTGCTTGAACGAAAGGAAGCTTCGATAGGCGCTCTCGGTTCGGGGCAGCAGGGCGGCCTGGAGGATGTCCACGTCCCGTCCACGGAGAAAGTCGGCTACGGCGGCGGCGATATCGGTGGTCAGTCGTTCGATGCTTTCCCGGGACTTGAGGTCCAGGGCTGCGATGGAACTTTGGCTGGCCAGAGCCCCGGTCTCGCTGACCAGGTTCCTGCTGTTGTCGATGATTTCGCTCGATTTTTCCTTGAAGGTGTTGCCCAGTTGGCCGATCTGGCGGATGGCGAAGACTGCCAGGGCAATCAGCGGCAGCACCTTGATGACCACGAAGATGCCGATCAATTTATCCCGGATGCCTGAAAACAGGGCGGGCCGAGGAGGGCGCACGACGGCTTCCTGCCGAGGCGTTGAGCGGTCCTGCCTGTTCGGGTGGTCCATGGGCAAGTGCTGAGGAGTCAAGGGTGTGTCTGGCGCCTGTCCCTTCGTGGAGACTGGACAGGACAGGGAAGCATCAGCCCATGTCCGGCCGGGTTCTCGTCCGCAATAGCCTCAACCGGGAGACCGGTCACTCGCTGAACAGATGGTAGAAGATGTCAGACATATAGACCACGCCGACCAGTTTGCCATTGTCCACCACCGAGATCCGGCGGAGATGGTTTTTAATCAGCCGGTCAAGGATGGAGATGACTGGTTCATCCAGCGGCACGCTGAGAATGTTGTCGTTCATGATCTGGTGGACCTTTTTTTCCCGCACCGCCCGGACAAATTCATCCACTTCACCCTTCCAGGAGAGTTCATTGCCGTCGATACCGTAATTGAGATAGGAGGGACGGAGGTGGTACAGAATGTAGTACATGCTGATGGTGCCGACCAGGGCGTGGAGGTCATCGACCACCATCAGGCTGACGGTCTTGTGGCCGGTGGGTCGGACCTTGGCGTTGAGGACCTTTCTGATCGCCTTGTCCACCGGCTCGTCCTGATGGATGGTGTCGAAATTCTTGGTCATGATGTCTCTGGCGAACAGTTGCATGGCTCTGGCTCCTTAGCTGATTGAGGGGTGCTGCGGGCTGGGGTTCGGATACCGACCCTCCATCCCCCTTCTTGCCGAAGTTGGCAAGGTTTAGCAAGGTTTTTCCATCCGGAAAACGAGCGGCCGGCTTCGGGTGATCCGGCTCTCAGGGGCTGATGCGGGGATTCGAAATGTCCGGTCGAAGTCTTGCACGATTCCTGCCCCGCAGGGCATCCAGACCCGGTCATTTCTTTTTTACGACAACGGAAAGGAGGGGCCACTAACCGGTTTACTTTCCCTCCAATTGGTGTATGTAGATTGGAAAAAACCTTGTCAGGAGTATCATTCCCCCGCATCCCCGGGGTTCAGAATACCATATTCACTGGAAGGAGGTTCCCTTTGGTCGGGTTCGAAGCAATCGCACAAAACAACGGCTGGACCATCGCCGCAACCGGGGCCTGCATCGTCTTTGCAGGGCTGGCCACCCTCTCGCTGGTCATTTCCCAACTGCACAAACTGGTGGCCCTGCTCGACAGGCCGCCCAAGGCACCTACCATCGAGGTGGTGATCGAGGAGCAAAAGCCCGTCTGGACAGCCCCCGCCTGCCCCAACGACATAGAGTTGGCGCTCCAGCTCTATCAGCCCCTGATCGGGGAACTTCCCTCCGAGTTCGAGTTGAGCGAACTCTACGAAATGGCTAGGAAATATCATCTCCCCCATCCCCACCTGTCCATCCGCTGCATGCTGGAGGCCGGCCGGCTGCAGCCGCTCGGCGAGGGGATGTTCCGTTACCTGGAAGAAGAACAAGAACTATAAACCGCACGGTTTCATCAAGGGGAGGGAAGTATCATGGACCTTGTCCTGCAGTTTTTACACAACACCGGGTTCTTTCTGGCCGATTACCGCAATCTGATCATGATCGTGGTCGGCTCGTTTTTTGTGTATCTCGCCATCCATAAGAATTACGAACCGCTGCTGCTGCTGCCCATCGGCTTTGGCGTCATCCTGGGCAACATCCCCTTCTTCAAGGGGTTCGGCATCGGCATTTACGAGGCCAACAGCGTTCTCCATTACCTCTACTTCGGCGTTACCAGCGGCGTCTACCCCTCGATCATCTTCCTTGGCCTGGGGGCTATGACCGATTTTTCCTTCCTCTTGGCCAACCCCAAACTGATGCTCCTGGGCGCCGCCGCCCAGATGGGGATTTTCTTCACCTACCTCTGCGCCCTGGCCCTGGGCTTCACCCCGCATGAGGCTTCTTCCATCGGCATCATCGGCGGCGCCGACGGCCCGACCTCGATCTTCCTCACCGCCAAACTGGCGCCGCATCTCATCGGTCCCATCGCCATTGCCGCCTACTCCTACATGGCCCTGATCCCGATCATCCAGCCGCCGATCATGAAACTGCTGACCAGTCGGGAGGAGCGGCTGATTCGTATGCCCGATCTGCGTGAGGTGTCAAAGCGGGAACTGATCATCTTCCCGGTGGTGGGCATGATCCTCTGCACCTTCCTCGCCCCGGCCTCGATCCCCCTGCTCGGCCCCTTTTTCTTCGGCAATATTCTCAAGGAGAGCGGCGTGGTCGACCGGCTGGCCAACACCGCCCGGACCGCCATTATCGACACTGCTACCATTCTGGTCGGTCTGACCGTGGGTGCCTCCACCCAGGGTGATGTTTTTCTCAATGCCAAATCTGTGGGCATTTTCGCTCTGGGCGCCGTGGCCTTCAGCATCGCCACTGCCTCGGGCATCCTTTTTGCCAAGTTCATGAACCTGTTTCTCAAGGCAAAGATCAATCCGCTCCTCGGGGCATCCGGGGTCTCGGCGGTGCCTGGTTCGGCCCGCGAGGTCCATATGATGGGGCAGAGGGAGGACCGGACCAACTTCCTGCTCATGCACGCCATGGCCTGCAACTCCTCGGGAGTCATCGGCTCGGCGGTTTGCGCCGGCATCCTCTGGAGCTTTCTTATCGGCTGAAAACCAGGGTTCACGGCAGTGTTCGCCGGCGAGGCGAAGCGGGCGGCTGGGTACGATCCAGTCGCCCTTTTTTTGTCGCGCTGATGGCTCTAATGAATTTAAATGATTTGAAATTGGCTATTTTCTACAGTAGATTTGCATTCTTGACGAGGTGCATCCGGGCAGCGGGTCGTCCGGCGGCCAAAGCTTGGCCGCCGCACCGACAGGCGCTGAGCGCACCTTACCGGCAAACCGGCAGCGTGCATGTGCCGGAGCAGAGAGAGATTCCACCATACGGGTACAGGCATGGACACGCAATATCAGGCAACCTTGGAGACCCTGGAACGGCTGCGGGCGGAATCCGTTTCCGCCGGCGGCGAACAACAGCTGGCTGCGCAGCACCGCAAAGGAAAGCTCACGGCCCGGGAACGGCTTGATCTGCTCCTGGACGACGGCTCGTTTGAGGAGTTCGACGTGCTCAAAATCGGCCGCGGCGGCAGTCTGGGCGAGGGCAAGAGCTTCCTCGGCGACGGCGTCATCACCGGCCACGGCGCCATCGACGGCCGCGAGGTCTTCGTCTTCAGCCAGGACTTCACCATCCTTGGCGGTTCGCTCGGCGAGGCTCATGCCCAGAAGATCTGCAAGGTCATGGACCTGGCGGTCAAGGTGGGCGCGCCGATCATCGGCCTCAACGACTCGGGCGGGGCGCGCATCCAGGAAGGCGTCGATGCCCTGGCCGCCTACGGCGAGATCTTTCACCGTAATGTCCGCGCCAGCGGCGTGGTGCCGCAGATCTCCTGCATCATGGGGCCCTGCGCTGGCGGTGCGGTCTACAGTCCCTCGATCACCGACTTCGTTTTCATGGTCGAGGACTCCTCGTACATGTTCGTCACCGGGCCTTCGGTGGTCAAGACGGTCACCCATCAGGACATCACTTCCGAGGATCTGGGCGGCGCCCGGGTACACGCCAGCAAGAGCGGCGTGGCCCATTTCACCGTACACAACGACGTGCTTGCCCTGCGTGAGGTACGGCGGCTGATCAGCTACCTGCCCTCCAACAACCGGCACCGCTCGCCCATTCTTGACCTGAGCGACGCCCCCGACCGCACCGACCCGGCCCTGGATTTCCTCATCCCGAGCAACTCCAACCAGACCTACGACATGAACGTGCTCATCCACTCGATCCTCGATGGCGCCGAATTCATGGAGGTCCATGCCGGATTCGCCCGCAACATCATCTGCGGCTTCGGCCGGCTGGGCGGCCAGACCGTGGGCCTGGTTGCCAATCAGCCGGCGGTGCTTGCCGGCGTGCTCGACAACGATGCCTCGTTCAAGGCCGGCCGTTTCGTCCGCTTCTGCGACGCCTTCAACATCCCGCTGATTGCCCTGGTGGACGTGCCCGGCTTCATGCCCGGCCCGGACCAGGAACATGGCGGCATCATCCGCCACGGCGCCAAGCTGCTCTACGCCTTCACCGAGGCGACCGTGCCCCGCATTTCGGTGATCATCCGCAAGGCCTATGGCGGCGCCTATCTGGTGATGAACTCCAAGCACATCCACTGCGACGTCAACTACGCCTGGCCCACCGCCGAGATCGCGGTCATGGGGCCCAAGGGCGCGGCCGAGGTCATCCACCGCAAGGAGATCTACGAGTCCAACGATCCCGATGCCGTGCTCAACGAGAAGATGGAGGAGTATCGCCGCACCTTTGCCAACCCCTTCCTTGCCGCCCAGCGGGGGTATATCGACGACGTCATCTTCCCCAGGGACACCCGGCCGCACCTGATCCGCACCCTGCAGATGCTCGACAGCAAGAGGACCAAGGGCCCCGAGCGCAAACACGGAAACATCCCCCTGTGAGGCACGCCATGTTCAAGAAGATACTGATCGCCAACCGCGGTGAGATCGCCATCCGCATCATCCGCACCTGCAATCGCCTCGGCATCGGCACAGTGGCTGTCTATTCCGATGCCGACAGCCGCAGCCTGCACCGCCATCTGGCCGACGAATCCGTCCACATCGGCCCCTCGCCCTCGCAGCAGTCCTACCTGGTGATTGACAAGATCATTCAGGCCGCCAGATCCACCGGCTGCGAGGCCGTTCACCCCGGCTACGGCTTTCTCTCCGAGAAGGCCGAGTTCGCCCGGGCGGTGGAGGCAGCTGGCATGGTCTTCATCGGTCCGCCGGTCGAGGCGGTGGACATCATGGGGGACAAGATCACCTCCAAGGAACTGGCCAAAAATGCGGGCGTGCCGGTCATTCCCGGTCACATCGAGGCCATCCGCGACGAGGCCGAGGCCCTGAAGATCGCCGAGGAGGTCGGTTACCCGGTGCTGCTCAAGCCGGCCGCCGGCGGCGGCGGCAAGGGCATGCGCATCGTCCGCAAAGCCGAGGACATGAAGGACGCCCTGGCCGCCAGCCGACAGGAGACCCAGAAGGCCTTCAATGACACCCGCGTCTTTGTCGAGCGCTACATCGAGCAGCCCCGCCACATCGAGATCCAGATCCTGGCCGACAGCCACGGCAACGTTATTCACCTGGGCGAGCGCGAGTGTTCCATCCAGCGCCGCTACCAGAAGGTGATCGAGGAGTCGCCCTCGCCGGCGGTCTCCGCCGACCTGCGCCAGCGCATGGGCAAGGCGGCCTGCGATCTCGCCCAACGGGCGAACTACGTCAACGCCGGCACGGTCGAGTTCGTCATGGACGCGCAGCAGAATTTCTACTTCCTGGAGATGAACACCCGCCTGCAGGTGGAGCATCCGGTCACCGAGATGGTCACCGGGCTTGATCTGGTCGAGTGGCAGCTGCGCATCGCCAGCGGCGAACCGCTGCCCTTTGACCAGCGGGCGATCAAGTTCAGCGGCTGGGCCATCGAGGCGCGCATCTGCGCCGAGGAACCGACCCGGGGCTTCATCCCCTCCACCGGCATGATTACCCGATACTTCGCACCCCGGGGTCCGGGCATCCGGGTGGACAGCGGCGTCAACATCGGCGGCAAGGTCGACGTCTACTACGACTCCATGCTGGCCAAGCTGATCTGCCACGGCAAGACCAGAGAAGACGCTCGCCGCAACCTGATCGAGGCTCTCAACGGCTACCATATCGAAGGCGTGTCGACCAATATCGACTTTGTCACCAGGGTGCTCTGCCTGCCCGAGTTCGCCGAGGGCAACCTCAGCACCGGCTTCATCGACCAGCATTTCGAGGGCGGCAAGGCCAAGCTGTCGCCGGCTATCCAGTACCTCCGCCTGGCGGCGATGGCGGCCACCCTCATCTACCACACCCGCACCGTGGCCGTGCGCAAGTCGCTGCGGCACATGGTCTCCGACATCGGCGTCAAGCGGGAGCATGACCGCTCGCAACACTACATGGTCCGCTGTCAGGACGATGTCTTCGAGGTGGTGCTGGAACAGCCGCCGGTCAGCGGCCAGGTCTGCACCATTCAGGTCGACGGCGCCATGTTCCAGGTGGAGATCCCCCGTTTTGAGTTTTTCCGCCGCCGCCTCAAGCTCACCATCAACGGCCAGGCCTACCGCTTCCGGCTCCGTTTCGACGAGTCGTTCATGTTCATGAGCTTCAACGGCATCTCTCGCCTCTTCGAGATCTACACCCCCAAGGAATGGGAGATGATGAAGTTCATGCCCGAGAAGGCGGATCGGGCGCCCAACAACATCCTCCTCTGCCCCATGCCCGGGCTGGTGGTGGATGTGCTGGCCCAGAAGGGCGAGCGCGTCTTCCGCGGCCAGAACCTGGTGATTCTCGAGTCGATGAAAATGGAGAGCGGCGTGGCCTCGCCGATCGACGGGGTCATCGCCGAGGTGCTGGTGAACAAGGGGCAGGCCGTTGAGGCCGACCAGACCTTGATCAAGTTCGAGGTGTAGCAAAGGCCAGGCCGCAAGGTGGTGTCGCGGCCTGGTGAACAGCCGCTGTCTTCGGTTCCCGCAACCGGAGCCGGTGTTTTAGTGCGTGCGGCGGGCCGCCGTGGTCAGTCCACCCCGAGATAGGCGAGGATGCCACTGGCCGCCTGGCGGCCCTGCCAGATGGCGGTGACCACCAGGTCCGAGCCGCGCACCATGTCGCCGCCGGCGAAGATTTTTGGGTTGCTCGTCTGGAGGGGATAGGGGCCGGATTCGCTGGCCGCCACCCGGCGCCGCTCGTTCAGGCTGACGCCGTGCTCTGCCAGCCAGGAGGGTGGGCTCGGGCGGAAGCCGAAGGCGATCAGCACGATGTCCGCCGACACTGTCACCTGGCTGCCGGAGACGATGACCGGCCGCCGCCGGCCGCTGGCGTCCGGTTCACCGAGTTCCGTGGTCACCAGTTCCACCCCCTCCACCCGATGGTCGCCGAGTATCCCCACTGGCTGCCGGTTGAAGAGGAAATCCACCCCTTCCTCGCGGGCGTTGGTCACCTCGCGCTTTGATCCAGGCATGTTGGCCTCGTCGCGGCGGTAGGCGCAGGTGACGCTGGCCGCACCCTGGCGGATGCTGGTGCGGT
>JBGSPP010000373.1:0-2586 GCA_041738515.1 Desulfobulbus sp. | reverse complement strand
CGGGCCGCGTCGATGCCGCGCCGGCCTGCCATGGCCGCAAGCCGCCGGGCCACATACTCCTCCTCGTAATAGATCGACTTGCTGTAGTAGCAGGCTGCAAGCTCGCCCGACGCCTCGGGCAGCAGCCGCACCCGCAGTTGCCCCTCCTGCTGCATGACCTCCAGGTGGGCCGGGATGGTCTCGGCCAGGCGCAGGTTGAGCAACTCCTCCACCTGGGCGATGATCTGGGTGATGATCAAATAACAGTGCCCCTGTTCGCGCGAGGCGGAGAGCACATGGCGGATCGCCGCCCGTACCCGCATCTCCGAATCCGGGGCAAACCCCAATGACAGCGCCACCCGATCGGCGGTGAAGAAGCCGATGCCGTAGAAATCCTGGGCCAGGCGATAGGGGTTGCCCTGGACGATGGCGATAGACCGGTCGCCGTACTGTTTATAGATGCGCACCGCGTACAGGGTCGAGATGCCGTGCTCCTGAAGAAAGAGCATGACATCGCGCACAGCCCGGTGCTCGCGCCAAGCCTCGCGGATGCCGGCCAGTTTCTTGCCGGCGATGCCGGGCACCTCGGTCAGCTGGTCGATGTCCTCCTCGAACACCTGCAGGGTGCGGTCGCCGAAATGACGGACAATACGGCGGGCGATCTTCGGGCCCACACCGCGGATCAGCCCGGAACCAAGATATTTTTCCAGGGCGCCGGCGCTGGCCGGTTTGAGCTCGGCGGCAAACCGGGCCTTGAACTGGCGGCCGAATCGGGGGTGCTGCGTCCAGTTGCCGGCGAACTCCATGGTGGCCCCGGCAAAGACCCGCATCTGGTGCACCGTGACCGTGGCCGGATCGCCCAGCAGGCCAAAGAGGGAGACCTTGAGCACCGACCAGCCGCTGGCCTTGTCGTGGTAGGTGACACGCTCGACAATCCCTTTTATTTTTTCTTGAATTTCCGACTGTTCCACGTCTGATGGCAACGATATGAAATTGTTTTCTTGTCTGATCGATACCCCTGTGCTATATTGATGACTCTCATACTACAATTGTATCGTGAGGTAAAGGAATCAAGCATGGAACAATTGCAGGAGAACGTTAAACAAGTACTGGCCCAGATCCGCCCCACCCTGCAGCGGGATGGCGGCGATGTGGAATTTGTAGACCTTGACCCCGACATGGTGGTCAAGGTTCGCCTGACCGGCGCCTGCCAGGGCTGCCCGATGTCGCGGGTTACCCTCAAGGAAGGCATCGAGCGATTCGTCAGAAGCGAACTTCCAGAGATCAGGGCGGTCGAAGCCGTGGAGTAAGTATGACCCTGTTATTTATCGAAAGCCTGCTCTGGCTGACCCTCAACGTGTATCATGAAGCACGCGGAGAGCCGGAAGTCGGCAAACTGGCCGTGGCTCACGTCACCCTCAACCGGGCCAGGGAAGAACAAAAAAGAGTTGCCGAAGTCGTCAAGGAACCCAACCAGTTCAGTTGGACCGATCAGAAAAAATCCCCCACCCTGGAACTCAACCCGCTCCAGGACAGCCTGCGCGTGGCCCTCAAGGCTATGACCACCACCGACTTCACCGGCGGCGCGACCTACTTCCACCGGCATGACCTCAGTCCGGACTGGACTGCCAAAATGACCTTCACCGCCCGGTACGGTTCGCACAAGTTCTACCGGGACAATACCAATACAGCCATGCTGTCCATGAACCAGACGAATATCACCGTCGCCCCCCTGCTCTACCGGTAACTCCTTCCCGGAGTTGACAAGCCGTCCGCTTTCCTTTATAGAGGATGCATCGCTAGGGGTGCAGTCCTGCTGAGAGGAAATCATCCAACCCTATGAACCTGATCCGGGTAATACCGGCGAAGGGAAGCGGACAAGTCAACACAGGCCATTTCCCGGTTTTTTTCCGGTTATCAAGCCGCTTGCCCCCTTTCCTTTGGGCAGGCGGCTTTTTTTATTTTCGGGAGATGCGCATGGAGATTGTGATCAACGGAGAGCGGAAAACCGTGGAGCCCTGCACCATCGCCGATGTGGTGATGCGCCGCGGGCTCGATGCGGGGGCGCTGGTGGTGGAATGCAACCGCGCCATCGTCAAACAGGAGCAGTGGCCGACCACCCGGCTGCAGGCCGGCGACCGGCTGGAACTGCTCAGTTTCGTCGGCGGAGGCTGATCATGGAACACGATGCATTGCGCCTGGGCAACCAGGTCTTTACCAACCGCCTGTTCACCGGCACCGGCAAGTTCGCGGCCAACAGCCAGATCCCGAAGATGCTTGCGGCCAGCGGTTCGCAGATGATCACCGTGGCCCTGCGGCGGATCGACGCCGGCGCGGGCGCGGAAAACATTCTCGAATACATCCCCAAGGGGGTGACGCTGCTGCCCAACACCTCGGGCGCGCGCACCGCAGAGCAGGCCGTGCGCATCGCCCGCATCGCCCGCGAGGCCGGCTGCGGCGACTTCATCAAGATCGAGGTGATCACCGACATGCAGTATCTGATGCCGGACAACTGGGAGACCCTCAAGGCCACCGAGATTCTGGCCAAGGAGGGTTTTATCGTCCTGCCCTATGTGCTGCCGGATCTGCCGCTGGCCAAACGACTGG
>JBGSPP010000307.1:0-1565 GCA_041738515.1 Desulfobulbus sp. | reverse complement strand
ATCCAGTCCTTGCCGCCGCCGGCTGCCGCGACCACGGCCAGCAGGTGCACGCTCAGGCCAGCATCCCGGCCGAACAACCGGGCCAGGTAATCGAGACTGTTGCCGCTGGACGGCGAGCCGTCAATGGCGGCCAGTACGGTTTTTTCCATGTCCTTTCTCCCGGTGTGTTGTCCTCGCCCGTTGCAGCAGAAGGGGTTTGTCCTGATCAGTTGCTCGCATAATAATACAGGATGGTGACAAAGACTATGCTCAAGGCGCGGAATCCCTGGCTGAACACGATCAGTTCCATGGCCAGCACCGGCTTGAAGATGCCGGCGTAGTAGGGGTACTGATGCCGGATGGCGCGGATCGGCGAGGAGAGGACGTTGCCGATCAGGAGCACCAGCACAATTTCCCGTGCCTCCATGGCGCCGCTGGCAAGCAGCGAACCGGCGGCGGCCAGGCCGGCAGTGAATTCGGCGGCCATCTGAAAGGTGAGGATCGAGATCGCCTGGGGCGAGAGCCAGGACAGCCAGCCGAGGTGCGCTGTCATGAACCCTTCGGCCGCGGCAAAGAAGCCCGCCTCATTGAGGTAGTAGAAGAAAATGTAGATCGGAACGGTGTAGCTGGCGATCTTGCGGATTCGCCGCTTGAACCGCTTCAGGGTGTTCTGGAGGGCTGCGCGGAAGGGGTGGGCCGGGGCGGCGGGCAGTTCGACCTTCGGCCTAAGCTCGGCGTTGGCTGCGGGCAGCAGCAGGCGGCTGATCAGGGCAATGCCGAGGGTGCGGAGCACGGCCGCGCCGACGGTCAGGCCCATGTAGACAAAGGCCGCCCCCTTGATGATGGGGAAGGCGATGAAAAAGGTGGTCGGCAGGTGGAGGAAGTTGGCCGGCAGGCTGTTGAACAGGTTGGCCAGGATCAGTTCCTTGCGGCTCAACTGCTTTTGGTCGTAACCTTCCGCCAGCATGGTATTGGCCGCCAGCCCCGAAAAGAAGCACAGCGAAAAGGCGGCGCCCACCAGCGGTGAGAGGTGGCCGAACCGGGTCAGGGGACGGGCCACGGTCGCGAGCCGGCGGGTCCAGTTGAGCGACTCGATGAACAGGGCCGCAAGCAGGCCGACGGCCAGCAGGAGCAAGAGCCGCAGCAGCGGCCAGCCGAGGTGCAGCCAGAGATGGGTCAGGGTGTCCTGGGTGGGCATGATGAGGTTGCCGGGAAGGTTGAGAGTAAGCCAAACCCCTTCAGCCGTCGTGCCGGAAGGGGTGGAAACGGGCCGCGCGGCCGCATCCGGCGCGAGGCTGCACTATAAACCGTCAGTGCAATTGAGCAAGGGGGCGTCATGAAAACCATCCTGACCACCGAAGATCTTCCCATCCTGCTCTGGCTCGATCAACTGGACGAGGATGCGCTCGCCCAGGCGAAAAACCTGGCCAACCTGCCCTGCGCCTTTCATCACATCGCCATCATGGCCGATGCCCACGTGGGCTACGGCATGCCCATCGGCGGGGTGCTGGCCACCACCGACGCGGTCATCCCCAACGGCGTGGGCGTGGACATCGGCTGCGGCATGCAGGCGGTGCGCACCGGCC
>JBGSPP010000294.1:0-8897 GCA_041738515.1 Desulfobulbus sp. | reverse complement strand
CCTCCTGCTGGCCCAGCGGCTTTGCAAGCAATTCCGCGACGATCCTCTCCGTCGTCCCCCGCTGCTCGGCCGTCTGGATCAGAGCCAGGTTGCCCTCGGTGAACCCGGCCGCCTCCTGGTTGGTCCTGGCCAGGGAATCGGCAACATCAACCCGGGCGCAGCCAGGCAATGCCAGCAGGCAGCACAAGCCCAGGACCGGCAGGGATACTCGCCATCGGCATGGCTTCATGGCGAAGCCTCCCGCCCCGGGACAGGGTGTTCCCGCGAGGCAGGAGAATCAGCACCCTGTTCGGCATCCTGCTTGCCAACTCCGACCTGCTCCTTCCGGTAAACCTCCTGCGCGTACGAACGCCAGCCACCAAGGCGGCCCACCATGGCATTCGCCTCGACCCATGAGCCGACGGGCTCATCGACAAAAGCCTGATAATTCTGCAGGACGGCGACAAAGGACAACGCACCCACAGGCCGTTCACTGGGGGGCATTTCCCCGGATGGCCTGGCTGTGGTGGGAAAAACGAGGGGCAGGGCAACCAGCAGGCCGGCGGTCAAGGCTATGCTCCTCCTGGTTTTGGCAGTCCACCGAAATTCCATGTGTTTATCGCCTGGCATGACCTGTCCCGGTAAAAGTGCCCGCCGTATGGTCGGCAGTTGGAGATCGATCCACCGCACAAGCAGGAAATATGCCCGCGTTACAACCTGTTCAGGCCGCAAGGCATGGCACAGGGCAGTGCAAGATCGTTACCAAGACTGTAATGCCTCCAGCCGTCAGGTCAATCACTGCAGGGTCATCCGCGCACCCGGATCAGCGGTTTTCGCACAAGGCGTCAGGGCGCCGCCTCTTCCCCCCGCGCATTGCAAAGACAAAAAAGCCCGGAACCGATGACGGTCCCGGGCTTCTTAACACGCCTTGCTGCCTTGCGTGGTTACCAGCGTTCGTCGCCAATCAGGGCGCTGGTGTCCTGGCAGCTGCCGCGTTCATGCTCGGTCAGCTCCTCCATTCGCTTGGGGCTGGTGCTGGTGCGATTGCTGTCGAGGGTGCAGACAAATTCCCTGCCTTCGCTGTCGTTGACCCATACAAGACTTCCATATCCGTTCATGGCTGCCTCCTTGTGGCAATCATCGTTATTAGGACTTCCTAAACATCTGCTGACACAATATGCCCCGACGATTTACTGTCAAGAGCAGGGCCGGAACCGCAGCCACTTTATTCTCCGCCGGCAGACAAAATAGCGCGCAAACCCTTTTCCTGTTTGCGAAATCAGATAAACCGAGCTAAAAATCGTAGTTAACAAACTTGTATATAACTGCCCCTGCGGCAGTTTTCCCACCCCTGCAGAAAGCACAGAAGACGGAGGAAGGATGTTGGAGTTCAGAAAAGGCGTTGATATCCTGGCGGCGGTCGGCGGCATTGCAACCATGGAGCAAGCACGGGCGCTGTTTGGCCGGAGTCTTGACCAGGAGCACCAGGCCCGGCTGGCCGCGATCAAGAACGAGGAGGCCCTGCTCAAGGTGGCGAACGCCATTGCCATGTGCGAGCCCGACTCGGTGTTCATTCACACCGGCAGCGAGGCCGACCGCGCCGCGGTGCGGCAGATGAGCCTGGACAAGGGCGAGGAGGCCGCGCTCGCCATGCCCGGCCATACCATCCACTTCGACCTGCCCGAGGACCAGGGGCGCATGGTCGACCAGACCTTCTACATCGCCAACGAAGACGAGGAGGTCTCCTCCCTGGCCAAGAAGGAACTGCGCTCCGAGTCGCACGCCTACATCCGCGAGTACATGCGCGGCATCATGCACGGCAAGACCATGTTCATCGGCTTCTACAGCCGCGGCCCGGTCGGCGCCGTCGCCTCCATCCCGGCTATCGAGATTTCCAGTTCCACCTACGTCCTCCACTCGGCGGAGTTGCTCTACCGCAACTGCTACGCTGCGTTCGACGCCGAAGTCGACCGCAGGGGCGAGTTCTTCACCAACGTCCACTCCGAGGGCAGCAACAGCTCGGCGGACATCCACAAGGTGCGGATCTACATGGACCGCAGCTGGCAGACCACCTTCTCCACCTACTGCACCTACGCCGGCAACACCCTGATGATGAAGAAGGGCAACCACCGCTTCGCCTCCGACTCGGCCATGTACAGACGGCACGGTGAGGAGTTGTCCGAACACATGTTCATCACCGGCATGACCGGTCCCGGCGGCCGCAAGACCTTCTTCGCCGGCGCCGCGCCCTCGGGCTGCGGCAAGACCACCACCGCCATGGTCGGCAGCGACTTCGTTGGCGACGATCTGGCTCAGATGTGGATCGGCGAGGACGGCACGCTGCGCGCGGTCAACCCGGAAGTCGGCATCTTCGGTATCATCGAGGACGTTAACCAGCAGGGCGACCCCTTCCTGATGAAATGCCTGCGCCAGCCCGGCGCCGAGGTGATCTTCTCCAACGTGCTGGTGGACCCTGAGGGCAAGCCGCGCTGGACCGGCGACGGCGAACCGCCTCCGGATAAGGGCGTCAACTACCAGGGCCAGTGGACCCGGGATATGACCGACGTGCCCATATCACACCCCAACTCGCGCTGCACCCTGCTGGCCGAGGCGGTGGGCAACCACAACAAGGCGGCCAATGCCGACCCCACCGGCCTGATCATCAAGGTCATCACTTATTCAGGCCGTGACGGCAACACCATGCCGCCGATCTGGGTGGCCAAGAGCATGGACGCCGGCGTGGCCATCGGCGCCTCCATTGTCTCCAAGGCGACGGCGGCGGAGATCGGGGCCAGCGGCGTTAACCGCCAGCCCTGGGCCAACTCGCCCTTTGTGGCCGGACGACTGACCGATTACCTGGACGCCCAGCTCAATTTTTACAACAATCCCAGGATGTCCCGGAAACCGGTTATGGCCGGCCTGAACTATTTCCTCACCCATGAGGCCCGGGGCAGCAGCGGTAAGGGCCTGCTCGGCGAAAAGCGGGACGTCCACGTCTGGCTGGGCTGGCTGGAACTGTTCACCCACGGCGATGTCAGCGCCCTGGAGACCCCCATCGGCCTGATCCCCAAGTACGAAGACCTGAAACAGGTGTTCGCTGCCCGGATCAACAAGGAGTACCCCGAGAGCCTCTACACCATGCAGTTCTCGCTCTACATCGACAACGTCATTGCCCGCATCGACCTGCAGGAGGCCGCCTGGCGCAAGGAACAGGACGCCTCGGAGCGGCTGTTCGCCGTCTATACCGAGCAGAAGGCGGCCCTGCTGGCCCTCAAGGCGGCCAAGGGCGGCATCGTCAAGCCGCAGGATCTGTAATCCGTTCGCTCAAACTCAACGAGGGAGCCGGTTCCGGCTCCCTCGTCGCGGTCAGCATGCAACCCGCACCATTCAGGCCGCCGGAGTTCCCTCCGGCGGCCTTTTTACGTCCCGCGCATGCGCTTCAGTCGTCGAGCCGCAGCCCCACCCCGCCCTGCTCCTGCTCGGTGCAGCCGGACAGACCGGGTGAACGCGGCTGAAACACCACCAGTACGCCCGGCTCGGGCATCTGCACAAGGTTGATGATGTTGGGGGAATACCAGACCCCGGCCTGCTGGCCATCCGGGGTGAGAATGACGCCGCCGCGAAAGAGGCAGTTGCGGGAATGGGCGATGGGAAACCAGGCCAGCCAGTTCCGCATGATCTGTTCGCTGATCTCGATATCCGCCCAGACCCTGGTGCGCAGGGTGAAGCGGTTGTCGATGGCGATGACCGAATCCGGCGCGGTGATCGATCCCAGATAGTAATAGGTGTGGTTTGGCAGCACCGTCGCCGATTCGAAGACCTGCCCCACCCAGTTGTCGGCCTCCCACCTGCCGGCGGGAACGGAGGCAGCGCAACCGGCCAGGGTCGCAGCAAAAAGGCTCGCCAGCAAAAGTACACCTTGTCGCAGATTCATCGTCGTCCCTCCTCTCCGGTTGCGGGAGTCCGGACCGTCGGCCAGGGCCGCACCGCTTATTTTTTTGCCGGGGCCATCAGCTTGCCGCCGGCCCGCTCGTTCACCTTCCAACCGGCCGCGGCCAGACCCTTGCGCGCCTGGTCGCTGACTGTGCCAATCACCCAGAGTTCGGGCGCACCGGCCAGACCTTTGCGTTTGGCCGCCATATCCCGGGCCACGCCGGCAATGCGCTCACCCCAGAGGAGATTGTCAACCGGCAATGCGGCCACCGGCGAACCGTCCCGCTTGATGCCGCAGGCGACGCGGGCCATGGGAGCGAGGCTTTTCAGGGGTTCCACCCTATTATGGTAGCCAGCGAGCAGGGCCGCCATTTCGGTGATCGTTCTTGCCATGTCCGGATTGCTGGCCTGCATGCCGACTTTGATGAAGATCTCCCGGTTGGCGACGCCCTTCATCGATTCCAGCGAACTCACCAGCACCGTCTCCAAGGCCGGATTGAAGGCCTTGTTGTTAAGAAAAAATTCCACCGTGTCGGCATTGAACCCCATGGCCACCAGTTTGTTCTTGTTCTGCAGCCAAAGCTTGGAGGCAGGCGTGTTGTTGATGGCGTCATTGAGCAGGCGGGCCGACCCCGAGGTGGTCAACACGACCCCGCCCACGCCGGGCACGACGCTGGTAGCGGCGCCGATGCTGATGCCGCCCAGATAATCGGCCCAGCCGAGCCGGTCGAGTTCCTCCTGGAGCGCGGGATTGCGCGAATAGACGCTGACCCCGAATTTGCTCGCGATTTCACCCTTGGACTTGGAAAAGCCGAGCGCCTGAGCCACCTTGCTGTCCTCGGCGCCGGTGGTCTCCCGCCGGCCGACGGTCTGGCTGGCCCGGTCGAACAGGTCGCCGATGCCTTCGGCCGCGCCGCCAAGGGTATCCACCGGCGAAGTGATCAAACTCTTCAGGCCGGTGACGGTCTTCTCGCCGCTGGCCTTGAGCGACTCGACGGCGGTATCCTTGGTTTCCACCTTCCGCATGGCCGCAATCGCGTTCAACTCCTTGATGAGCACATCCAGGGCAAAGGTCGAGGTCGGCGCATACTGGCCAAAGGGCGTCTGCACCGTGTACCGGTAAAACAGACCATCATGCCGCACCTGATCCTCGACCGTGTGATACGGCCCCTTGAGTTGCTCTGGTTTAAGCACTGCCTTGGCGCTGATTTCCCCGGGCTGCTCGTACTCCGCTGTCCAACCGGGGGAGAACGAGCCCTGGCCGAGGGAAAGGACGGCAGCCGCCGCCAGAAGTCCAATTGTTTTCGCCACCCCGCACACCCGCCAACCGTTCCCCATGGTCCATCCTCCGTAATTTCCTTGAATTGCCTGTTGCCAGGCATTTTCGCCTGCCCCTGTTTCTTGGCAAGCCATACGTATTTACGCATTCTGACCCTGTCCGGTCTGGGTTGCAAGCCTTTGTTTCCTACAATATACATTTTCCTTGGGAGAGAACACTTTTGGCTATATCAAGGCAATTATTCATGGTAGGCTGAGTCAGTTAGTGACTGTAGACTGCCGCTTTCGCTGCCCGCTCCAGGTGATTGTGCACACCAAACGGTCGTCCCATGACGGCAACCACGCGTTTTCATGAACCTCCCGCCCATCGTGCGACCTTCTTCAGTAACTCAAGCGCAACCAGGCAGCGCCACTTTGAATGAGGATCCAGTCCTGCCGGGCGATACTCCCATGCAGGTGGTGGCTTGCATGGACTGCGACCTGTTGAACCGCTTCCCCTCGCCAGCCGGCGCCACCCAGGTGTGCGCCCGTTGCGGCTCAATCCTGTTTCGTCACCGGCACGACACCATTGACCGCCCCCTCGCCCTGACCTGCGCCGCCCTGATCCTGTTCGCCATCTCCAACAGCTTCCCCTTCCTGGCGATGCAAAGCGGCGGCCTCATTCAGGAAACCACGCTGATCTCCGGGATTGTCGAACTGTGGCGGCAGGAACTCTATGGCCTCTCCGCCCTGGTGCTGCTGACCTGCCTGCTGACGCCGCTTGTGCAGATGCTCGGCCTGTTCTATATCCTCGCCCCCCTGCGCTGGGCCTGCCGACCGGCGCCGCAGGCTCACCGGGTGTTCCGCCTGATCCTCCACATCACCCCCTGGGGCATGATGGAGGTGTTCATGGTCGGCATCTTGGTGGCCCTGGTCAAGCTCGGCAAGATGGCGACCATCATCCCCGGCGTCTCGGCCTATTCGTTCGCGGCCCTGATCATGGTCATGGCCTGGGCCGTCTCCAATCTCTCGCCGCCCCTGCTCTGGGAACGGCTGGACCTCCGCCGATGAGCGCCTCGCCGGTGACCGCCCGCGAGCTCGGTTTTGTCAGCTGCCACGACTGCCGACTGCTCATCGAAACGCTCCCGGCCAACCATCGCTGCCCCCGCTGCGGCGCTGAAGTCCACGCCCGCAAGCCCAACAGCATCGCCCGCACCTGGGCCTTGATCTGCGCCGCCCTGATTCTCTACATCCCGGCCAACACCCTGCCCATCACCATCACCGCAACGCTCGGCATCAAGCAGCCCGACACCATCATCAGCGGGGTCATCTACTTCATGCAGAGCGGGTCCTGGGAGATCGCGGCCATCATCTTCATTGCCAGCGTCTTTGTGCCGCTCGCCAAGCTGTCCCTGCTCATCTTCATTCTCCTGAGCGTCCATTTCCGTTCGGCCTGGCGCGCCCGCGACCGCACCGCCCTCTACCGGCTGACCGAGATGGTCGGCCGCTGGTCGATGGTCGACATCTACGTGGTCACCATCCTGATCGCCCTGGTCAAGCTGGGCGCGGTGGCCTCCATCGAGGCCGGCCCGGCTGCGGTCTATTTCGCCTCCGTGGTGGTGCTGACCATGTTCGCCGCCGAGAGTTTCGACCCCCGTCTCATCTGGGATTCTATCGAGGACACCCCATGACCGATCACCGTCAGACCCGGCAGCTGGCCGCCGACGCCACGCCGCAGAAGAAAAGCCGGTTCTCCATCATCTGGCTTGTGCCCATCGTCGCCCTGGCCGTGGGCGGCTGGCTGGCCTACAAGGCCATCAGCGAGAAGGGGCCGACCATCACCATCAGCTTTACCAGCGGCGACGGGCTGGAAGCGGGCAAGACCAAGATCAAGTACAAAGAGGTGGAGATCGGTCGGGTGGAGCAGGTCGGATTCAACCGCGAGACCAACCAGATCGAAGCCACTGCCCAGCTGAGCAAAGGCGCCGCGCCGTATCTCACCGACAAGACCAGATTCTGGGTGGTGCGGGCCCAGGTGCGCGGCGGCTCGGTCTCCGGCCTGAGTACCCTTCTCTCCGGCGCCTACATTGGCGTCGACCCGAGCAAGGAGGGCAATCCCACCCATCATTTCCAGGGGCTGGAAACCCCGCCGGTGGTCACCATCGGCCAGCCCGGGCGCCATTTCTGGCTCCACGCCGACCGGCTCGGCTCGCTGGACATCGGCGCGCCGGTCTATTACCGGCAGATCCAGGTGGGCCAGGTGGTCAGCTACGATTTCAGCAAGGACGGCCAGGCGGTGGACGTCCAGGTATTCGTCGAAGCGCCGCATCATCTCCGGGTCACCGAAAACACCCGTTTCTGGATCGCCAGCGGCGTCGACGTCTCCCTCAACGCCCAGGGGCTCAAGGTCGACACCGAGTCGCTGGTGTCCATCGTCAGCGGCGGCATCGGCTTCGACCTGCCCCACGATGCCCAGCCAGGCAAGGAGGCCGGGGAATACGCCTCGTTCAAGCTCTATCCGGACCGGGCCAGCATCCTGGAGAAGACCTACGCCATCCGCCGCCAGTGGATGCTGGTGTTTGATCAGTCGGTGCGAGGCCTGAGCGTCGGCGCACCGGTCGAGCTGTTCGGCACCAAGCTGGGCGAGGTGGTCAGTTTTGATCTGGAATACGACGCCGCGGAGAAAAAGTTCCGCATCCCGGTGATTGTGGCCATCGAGCCGGAGCGGATCCGGGTGGTCAACGCCAACGGTAAGACTGCCGCCTCGGCCGACGACGCCCTGGCCCTGCTCAAATGGCTGGTCGAGGAACGCGGCCTGCGAGCCCAGTTGCAAAGTGCCAATCTGATCACCGGGCAGTTGATGGTCAACCTGAACTTTCATCAGGACGCGGCCAAGGAGACCTTTGTCGTGCGCGACGGCTATCCGGTGGTGCCGACCATACCGGCCTCGTTCGAGCGGCTCCAGGACAATCTGATGAAGATCACCAACAGCCTCGAGCAGATCCCCTTTGGCCAGATTGGCGGCGAGCTGCAGGGGGCGATCAAGGAGGCCAAGCTCACCCTCCAGAAGATCGGCGGGCTTGCCGACAAACTCGACCAGAAGACCGCACCGCAGTTGCAGGAGACCCTGGCCGCGCTGGAGGCCACGCTGGCCGAACTCCAGGGGGTGGTCGGCAAGGATTCGCCGCTGCTCTTCAATGCCGGCAAGACCATGGACGAGCTTAACCTGACCCTGCGCTCACTCCGCGACCTGGCCAACAGCCTGCAGAAACAGCCGCAATCGCTCATTTTCGGTAAGGAGAAAGAAAAAGGTGCGCAATAATATCCGTTTCCTTCGGCATGCCATCGCCCTGGGCCTGATCGCGGCCATCGCCGCCGCCTGCAGCGGCCCCAAGTCGCCCGAGACCGCTTACTACAGCCTGCTCGGCGCCCAGACCGTCGGCACGACCACCGGCCAGAACAACACCCTGGTACTCAGCGTCGGCCCGGTCACCGTCCCCGACATGCTCCGGCAGTCGCAGATCGCCACCGGCGGCGAGTCCGGGCGCTACCACTTAAGCGAGTATCACCGCTGGACCGGCGATCTGGACCGGGACATCACCCGGGCCGTGGCCGAACAGCTGGCCGGTCGACTCGGCACCGAACAGGTCCTGCTCTATCCGGTGGACCGCCGCCTTATTCCGACCGTTCAGGTGGCCCTGGACATCCTGGCCATGGACGGTGAGCTT
>JBGSPP010000042.1:0-2078 GCA_041738515.1 Desulfobulbus sp. | reverse complement strand
CAGGCCGATCAGCTGCGCGGCGAAGGTCTGGCCCGCTGGAGCGACTTTGTCCGCATCGACGAGCAGATCCACATGGCCATCGCCCGCATTGCCGGCAACCCGCTCCACACCTTTGTCCTCACCAGCATCCACGCCAACATCCACCGCTATTACGACAAGTTCCTCAACGTCGGCGAGCACGAGATGGAAGAAAACTACCAGGATCTCCGCCAGCTGATCGAGGCCGTCACCGGCGGTCAGCCGGAGCGGGCCCTGGCGCTGGCCCGCGAGCACGTCCTCCGGTTCAGCGACTACATGCGCAACAAACGCCGCTGATCGGGCGGCTCGACACCAACGAACCAATTCACGCCCAACCCACCCGCAGAGGGAGCACCCCATGGATACCACCACGCAGCAGAACCTCACCGCCGAGGCCGTCGCCCTGGCCGAACAGTGGCAGAATCGTGCCAACCAGTTGCTGACCAAGGAAGAAAAAGTCATCCAGGAGCAGATGAAGCGCCTGCTCACCCATCCGCATGACAAGGTTCTCCTCAGCCGCATGATCGACCAGAGTTTCCGCTCCCACGATCCCAAGCGGGTGGCCGACCAGATCAGCAGCCTGATGAAGGAAGAGGGCGTGCCCGAGTTCTTCAGCCGGGTGGAGAAGCTGCTCATCCAGATGTTCATCGGCGTGGGCAAGCACTTCTCCTCGCTGGCCGTGCCCAAGCTGATCGAGCAGATGCGCTCCAGCAGCAGCCGGGCCATCATTACCGGCGAGCCCGACGAACTGCGCGCCCATCTGCACAAGCGCAAGGGTCAGGGCATCCGCATGAACATCAACCACCTGGGCGAGGCGGTGCTGGGCGAAAACGAGGCGGCCCACCGCAAGGCCACCTACATCAAGGACATGGAGGATCCGGACATCGAGTACATCTCGATCAAGATCTCGACCATCTACTCCCAGATCAGCTCGCTGGCCTTCGAGGAAACCGTCGCCACCCTCAAGGACCGGCTCTCGGCCATCTACCGCGTGGCCAAGCGCAACACCTTCACCCGGCCGGACGGGACCACGGTGGCAAAGTTCGTCAACCTGGACATGGAAGAGTACCGCGACCTGGAAATCACCTACCAGGCCTTCATCGCCACCCTGGAGCAGGAGGAGTTTTTCGAGTATTCCGCCGGCATTGTCCTCCAGGCCTACCTGCCCGACAGCTTCGCCATCCAGCAGCAACTGACAGCCTGGGCCCGCGACCGGGTCGCCCGAGGCGGTGCGCCGATCAAGCTGCGTATCGTCAAGGGCGCCAACATGGAGATGGAGAAGCTCGAGTCGGCGATCAACAATTGGCCGCTCGCCCCCTATGACAACAAGCTCGAGGTCGATGCCAACTACAAGCGGATGGTCACCTACGGCATGCAGCCGGAGAACATCCGCGCGGTGAACCTGGGCATCGCCTCCCACAACCTGTTCGAACTGGCCTACGCCTGCGTCCTGGCCAGGCACAACGGGGTCTCCGACCTGTTCTACTTCGAGATGCTCGAAGGCATGGCCGACCACGTCCGCCGCGCCCTGCAGGAGACTTCGGGCGACGTGCTCCTGTACGCGCCGGTGGCAGGCAAGGATGAGTTTATCAACGCCATCGGCTACCTCATCCGCCGCCTGGACGAGAACACCTCGCCGGAGAACTTCCTCCGCTACAGCCCTGACCTGCACGTCAACTCCGGCGAATGGTCCTTCCTCAAGAAGGGCTTCCTCGCCTCCTGCCAGAGCATGGAGACGGCCCAGAATTTTCCCAACCGCATTCAGGACCGCACCGCCGAGACCTTTACCGCCGAGATCTCCACCTTCCACCGCAACAGCTTTGTCAACGAACCGGACACCGACTGGTCCATGGCCGCCAACCGGCGCTGGGCCGAAGGCATCCGCGAACGCTGGATGAAGTCGCCGGGCGCGGAACCCCTGCTCGTGCCGGCGGTGATCGCGGGCGAGGAACTGTTCGACGGCCGCAAGACCTTTGACTGCTTTGATCCCAATCAAACCGGCGAGAAGATCCCGACCGGCCGCTACGCCCTGGCCACGGCCGAGGACGCCGGGCGGGCGC
>JBGSPP010000271.1:0-13690 GCA_041738515.1 Desulfobulbus sp. | reverse complement strand
ACCCGCAGGTGGTGGTCTGCGTCGATGCGGTCCACGGGGCCTCCCGCCACAGTCTCGCCCGCCTGCTCGGCTTCCCGCCGGCGGACCGGCTCATCCTGCTGCGCGACAGCGAGGACCCCACCTTCGGCGGCATCGCCCCGGAACCCTCCTCGGCCAACATGCAGCCGGTGATGCGGACTCTGGCGGCCCGCAAGGAGCCGCTCAAGATCGGGGCCATCATCGACCCGGACGGCGACCGCATCCGCTTCACCGATGGCACGGTTGAGATCTCCATGAACCAGTTCGGGGCCATGGCCTATCATTTCCTCCATGAGATCAAGGGGAAGCGCGGCATGGTCGCCAAGACCGTGGCTTCGAGCAACCTGGCCAATGCCGTGGCCGCGCAGCTGGGTGAGGAGATCTTCGAGCCCAAAGTGGGCTTCAAGGAGTTCAAGCCGGTGATCGACCGGGCCCTGGTCTTCTTCGAGGAGTCCGACGGTATCTCGGTGATCGGCCACACCCCGGAGAAGGACGCCTTCATCGGCCTGATCCTGGCCCTGGACATGGTCCTGAGCCAGCGCATCAACCTGGGCGACTACCTCCGCCGGATCGAGGAGACCTTCGGCTGCTACTGCCCGGACCGCGACGGCGTCGTAGTCTCGCAGCAGGGGGCTGAACTCTTGCGGAGCCTGGACCGGCTGCGCGCCTATGATGTCGGCGCCGAGGTGCGGGTCGGCGGCGAAACCAGAACCATCACCGCGGTCATCGACATCGACGGCCGCAAGATGATCCTCGACGACGGTTCCTGGATCATGATCCGGCCCTCAGGCACCGAGCCCAAGGTCCGCTTCTACGTTGAGGCCAGGAGCGGTGAAGGCACGGCGGCGCTGGTAAAAAGTGCGAAATCGATGCTTGCCGAAATCGGCCTGCTGCCATAATGTAGCTGTGCAGACGCACCCGGCCGCCGCGCAGGCCTCCGGGTGATCGTTCTGATCCGGGTACGCCGCGACAGCACAGCAACTTCAGCACAGGATACCATCATGTGGGATTATACGGACAAGGTGCAGGAACACTTCATCAACCCCAGGAACGTCGGGGAAATCGAGAATGCCGACGGAGTTGGCAACGTCGGCTCCATTGCCTGCGGCGACGCCCTGCGGCTGAGCATCCGGGTCGATGAGAACCAGGTGATCACCGACGCCAAATTCAAGACCTTCGGCTGCGCCTCGGCCATCGCCTCCTCCTCCATACTTACCGAAATGCTCAAGGGCATGCGATTGGAGGACGCCAAGAAACTGACCAACGACGACATCGCCAAGGCTCTGGGCGGCCTGCCCAAAGAGAAGATGCACTGCTCGGTGATGGGCCGCGAGGCGCTCGAGGCCGCCATCGCCGACTATACCGGCGCGATCCTGCCCATGGCCCAGGGCGAGGTGGTGTGCGAATGCTTCGGCGTCACCGACCTGGAGATCATCCGGGCGGTGCGGGAGAACGCGCTCAAGTCGGTGGAGGAAATCACCAACTACACCAAGGCCGGCGGCGGCTGCGGCAAGTGCGAAGGCCGGCTGCGACAGATCCTGGCCGAGACGGTCGAGGGCGTGGAGGCCCAGCCCGTGGCCGCCAAGAAGGCAAAGCGCATGACCACCCTGGAGAAGATCAAGAAGATCGAGGAGGTGATCGAGCGCGAGATCAAGCCGAACCTGAAGAAGGACGGCGGCGACATCCAGCTGATCGACATCGACGGCGACTTCGTCACCGTCTCACTGCGCGGGGCCTGCGCCAACTGCTACTCCTCGCGCACCACCCTCAAGGAATATGTGGAGAAAAAACTGCGCGAACAGGTGGCCGAGAGCCTGATCGTCGAGGAGGACAAGTGATGGCCGATTCGCGCGAAACGATCGTGTATATGGACAACAATGCCACCACCCGGATCGACCCCGAGGTGCTGGACGCCATGCTGCCCTACCTGACCGAATACTTCGGCAACCCCTCCTCCATGTACTCCTTTGCCGACCACTCCGCCCGGGCCATCACCAGGGCGCGCCAGTCAGTGGCCGACCTGATCGGGGCCGCGCCCGAGGAGATCGTCTTCACCAGCTGCGGCACCGAAAGCGACTCCACCGCCATTCTCTCGGCCATCCAGACCCATCCGGAAAAGAACCATGTGGTCACCACCAAGGTGGAGCACCCGGCTGTAAAGAACCTCTGCGAAAACCTGGAGATCTTCACCGGCCGCAAGTATCACGCCACCCGGCTGAACGTGGAGAGCGACGGCACCCTGGACCTGCAGCGGTTCAAGGACAGCCTCACCGACGAGACCGCCATCGCCAGCGTCATGTGGGCCAACAACGAGACCGGGGTGCTCTTCCCGGTGGAGGAGATGGCCGCCATCGCCAGGGAACGCGGCGTCCTCTTCCACACCGACGCGGTTCAGGCGGTGGGCAAGATCCCGATCAACCTCAAGACCTCGACCATTGACTTCCTCAGCCTTTCCGGCCACAAGCTGCACGCCCCCAAAGGCATTGGCGTGCTCTACGTGCGCAAGGGCACCCCGTTTGTCCCCTTCATGAACGGCGGCCATCAGGAGAAGGGGCGCCGCGGCGGCACCGAGAACGTAGCCTCCATCGTCGCCCTGGGTCGGGCCTGCGAACTGGCAGCCCGCCACATGGGCGAGGAAAACACCCGGGTCAAGGCCCTGCGCGACAAGCTCGAACAGGGGCTGTTGACTGCGATCCCCAAATCCCTGCGCAACGGCCATCCGACCCTGCGCCTGCCCAACACCGCCAACATCAGTTTCGAGTACGTCGAGGGCGAGGCCATCCTCCTGCATATGAACCGCCTGGGCATCTGCGCCTCGTCAGGTTCGGCCTGCACCTCGGGCTCGCTCGAACCCTCGCACGTGCTCCGGGCCATGGGCGTGCCCTTCACCGCCGCGCACGGCTCGATCCGCTTCAGCCTGTCGATCCACAACACCGAGGAGGAGGTCGACTACGTGCTGGCCCACATGCCGGCGATCATCGAAAACCTCCGCGCCCTCTCCCCCTTCTGGGAGGAGAACAAGTAGCCGCACAGCCAACTGACGCCGCCCACCAGGGGCGGCGTTCCTTTTTCACCCCGACCACCATCGCCCATGCGCATCATCGCCCCCAGCTTTACCATCCTGGATGACCTGGACCGCCAGAGCCTGGCGGCCCGGATCGAATTCTGCGGCCGCATCTGCTACAAGAGCGAACACCGGATCGAACCCGACTCCGCCATCCCCTTTGTCCGCAAGATGGCAGACCATGGCCACAACTCGGTGCTGGAGATGGGCGTGGTCACCCTGACCGTTGCCTGCGACACGGCCGACCCGATCACCGCGCTCTTCTTCTGCCAGCCCCGGTTTCTCCAGATCGACCACCTGGGCGGCCATCAACTGCTGATTTCCGGTTCCATCCGCGCCTTCCGCGAGATGTTCGTCTTTCACCCCCAGGACCCGATCTCCACGGCTATTGCCGTCTTCCTGCACCGGCGCCACCCCTACTTCTTCGACACCCTGCTGGACAGCGACCAGGCGATGCCTGCCGGCATCGCCATCGAGAAATGGGAACTCGGCGAGGTGGATCAGCTGCCCCCGGAACAGTTGGCCAGACACCGCTATGTCGCGGTCAAGTTCATCGTCAACCGGGCCGTGACCCACGAACTGGTCCGCCATCGCCCCTGCGCCTTTCTCCAGGAGAGCCAGCGCTACTGCCGCTACGCCGACGACAAGTTCGGCAACGAGGTCACCTTTATCAAGCCGCTCTTCTTTGCCGAAGGCAGCGAAGAACTTACCGTCTGGAAGCAGTCCATGGAGGCAATGGAGCGCCAGTACCTCAAGCTGATCGAGACCTCCTCGGCCCAGGCCGCGCGGACGGTGCTGCCTAACTCCTGCAAGACCGAGATCATCGTCTACGCCAACCTGGAGGAGTGGCGGCACATCCTCTCCCTGCGCACTTCCCGTGCGGCCGAACCGTCCATGCGCGAGGTCATGATTCCCCTGGGCGAGGAACTGCAGCGCCGCTATCCGGCCATCTTCTCCTGATAGAAACACCTGCCGAAGGCCCGCCGCGTTCCTCCAGACGCTGTTGCTCCCTGCGTCGAAGACGCCAGAGCCGGCCTTCGTCTCCTCCCAGCTCCCTTCCGTCGCAACGGCAGCAGCATTCTGGGCCCACACTGACCGGTTCTTTTTTTGACCCCCTTTCTTTTTCCTTGTACAATAGGTTATAATATCTCTTGTATACGCATAATTCTTTCTCCTCCAAGACCTTTCAGGCACGCAACCAATGATACGACCAGGACAGCCGCCGGAGCGCAGCTCCATGAAGAAGACGGTCAAGGACCAGTCCGGCGCCGGCAAGCTGAAGATCGGCGAACTCCTGAGCAAGGCTGGCTACATTACCGCCACCCAGTTCGAGGAGGCCAAGGTCGTCCAGAAAAAGACCGGGCATCGGCTGGGCAAGGTGCTGCTGGAGAGCGGCGCGATCGAGCGGGACACGATCGCCAACTTTCTCAGCAGGATGCACAACTTCACCCTGGTGTCCATCGAAGAGGAGCCACCAAGCAAGGAGGCTCTGGCCCTGGTGCCCTACGAGACGGCCAAGCAGTTCCTGGCCTTCCCGCTGCGTCTGGCCGGCAACACCCTCCAGATCACCATGGCCGAGCCTACCGACACCCTGGAAGTGGAGCAGCTGCAGGATATCGTCCGGCGGGAGTTGCACGTTTGCGTCTCCACCGCCAAGGACATCATCGACGGCTACCGCAAATACTACAAGATCAGCGACGAGGAGTATCAAGGCTTCTTTCTCTCCGAACCGGAGGCCGAAGAGACCTCGACCGTCACCCAGGTCGAGGACTTCGGCGCCCTGGTTTCCGACGCGGCCGAGGATTTCGAGATCGAGAGCGGCGGCGACGACGACAAGGCCTTTGAGCAATTCTCCGCCTCCGACGCCCCAATCATCAAGCTGGTCAACGGCATCCTGGTCAAGGCGGTGCAGGAGGGGGTCAGCGACATCCACATCGAACCCTTCGAGAAGACCATGCAGGTCCGCTACCGCAAGGACGGCGCCCTGTTCAAGTCGATGAACCTGCCCCTGACCATCAAAAACGCCATGGCCGCCCGCATGAAAATCCTGGCCGGCCTCAACATCACCGAGCGGCGCGTGCCCCAGGACGGCCGCATCAAGATGCGGATGGGCCGGAACAAGGCGGTGGATTTCCGCGTCTCCACCCTGCCGCTGCTGCACGGCGAGGGGATTGTTCTCCGTATCCTCGACAAGAGTTCGCTCAACGTCGACCTGACCAAACTCGGTTTCACCCACGAGACCTTTGCCTCCCTGCGCCGCTGCCTCAACCGGCCGCAGGGGCTGCTGCTGGTCACCGGCCCAACCGGTTCCGGCAAGACCGTCACGCTGTACTCGGCACTCAACTCGCTCAACAAGGAGGATATCAAGATCCTCACCGCCGAAGACCCGGTGGAGTTCAACTTCAAGGGCATCAACCAGGTCCACGTCAACCCCGAGGTTGGCATGACCTTTGCCGCGGCGCTGAAGGCCTTTCTCCGTCAGGACCCGGACATCATCATGGTCGGCGAGATCCGCGACATCGAAACCGCCGAGATCGCCATGAAAGCGGCCATGACCGGCCATCTGGTCTTCTCCACCCTGCACACCAACGATTCACCGGCCACGGTCAGTCGTATGGTCGACATCGGCATCCCCGCGTATGTCCTGGCCTCCTCCCTGACCATGGTCCTCTCCCAGCGTCTGGGACGGAAGCTGTGCGTCAAGTGTAAAATGCCCGCCGAATACGATCGGGAATACCTGCTTGGCGCCGGCTTTCACGAAAGCGAGCTTGCGAGCCTGCAACTGTTCAAGGCCAAGGGTTGCACGGAATGCAACGGCCTCGGCTACAAGGGCCGGGTCGGCTTTTTCGAGCTGATGGAGGTAACCGAGGAGGTAGCCAAGGCCATCCAGGCCGAGGTGTCCGAGGAACAGCTGCGCAAGGTCGCCATCCAGGAGGGCATGTACACCCTGCGCGAGGCCGGCCTGCAGAAGGCGCGTGAAGGCGTCACTAGCGTCGAGGAAGTGCTGAAGCGGACCGTGGCCCACGAAGAGAGCCTGCCCGCCTATCTGGTCAACCCGGATGTGGAGGAGTACGAGGACGGCGACGTTATCATTCAGGAAGGCAACAAGGATCGGGACTTTTTCAAGCTCGTCCGCGGCAAGGTGGCGGTGCTCCGTTCCGGCAAGAAGATCGCCGAAATCACCGAGCCGGGCGAGTACTTCGGCGAGATGGCGGCCATCCTCGAGGAGCCCCGATCGGCATCGATCATCTCCGCCGGGCGTTGCACCATCAAGCGCTTTCCAGGCGACAAGCTCAGCGAACTGATCGAGAAGTACCCGGAAGTCTCCCGCCACTTGTTCAAAACTCTGGTGGAGCGCCTGCACAAGACCGACCGCATCGTGGTCCAGCTGGCCGGCGCGGCCAAGGCCCGGCCGCCGCAGCCCCAGGTCATCCGGCAGGCATGAACCAGGTTTCGGTCTACATCATCGCCTACAATGAGGCGGAAAAGATCGGCGACGCGATCAACTCGGTGCTCTGGGCTGACGAGATCGTGGTCGTCGATTCGCACAGCCAGGACGGGACCGCGGCCATCGCCGAGGCCATGGGCGCGAGGGTGGTGCAGATCGACTTCCGGGGTTTCGGCGATCTGCGCAACCAGGCAATGGCGGCCTGCAGCCACGACTGGATCTTCAGCCTGGACGCCGACGAGCGCTGCACCCCGGAGGCCCGAGACGAGATGCTCGCCTGCCTGGAGGCGCCGCGGGCCGACGCTTACTACATTCCCCGACGAAATTTCTTCATGGGCCGCTGGATGAGCCATTCCGGCTTCTACCCGGATTACCGGCAACCGCAATTGTTCAGGAAAGGCGCCTTGGTCTTCCGCAACGACCCGGTGCACGAGGAGTTTGCGATCAATAGCCCGCTGCCGGCAGCCTACCTGCAGCACCCGATCTGGCAGTTTCCCTTCCGGGGGCTTGCCGAGGTGGTGCACAAGGCCAACAAGTACTCCACCCTGGGGGCGCAGAAACTGGCCGAACGCGGCCGGCGCGGTTCCATGGCCAGGGCTCTGCTGCGCGGCCTCTGGTCCTTCTTCCACATGTTCATCCTCAAGCGCGGCATCCTTGATGGCTGGCCCGGGTTTGTCATTGCCCTTGGCAACTTCGAGGGCACCTTCTACAAGTACGCCAAGCTGCACGAACTCCAGGCAAGCTGGACGCCGCCGCCCTCCCCGCCGCTCAGGCGCTGACCTCGCCTCACCGCAGATACTGATCGATCCCCTGTTCGCACCAGCGCAGTCGCTCATCGATGGTCCGCTTGAGGATGGCGTCGTTGATTGGCAGCCGGTCTCTGGTGTTCATCGGGTGGAAGAGGTGGTACCCCAGGGCGAGGAACTTCAGGTTCTGCCGCCGAATGCCGGAATTAAGCAGCCGGGCTGTGAACTCGGAATCCTCCCGGCCCCAGCCGACAAACTCCTCGTTGAAACCATTGATCGCCAGGGCGTCTTTTTTCCAGAAAGCAAAGTTGCAGGTCTTGATGCCGGGCAGCCGCCTGCTGGTGAAAGAACAGAGCCGTGCCAGCAGCGGCGAACGCAGGCAGTTCTTTTTGTTTTCCACTCCCCGGGCAAAAGAAGGCAGCGTAAATCGACCACTTTCCAGGATTTGTTGTGAAAGCTCCCGCCCCAGGAGCACCCGTGTGCCCTGGACAAAAGCACCGGGCCGGGCAAAGGCCAGGTGATCCTCGATGAAGTGCTGATGGAGAAGGATGTCGCCGTCAATGAGGACAATGTACTCGCCACGCGCCCTGGCAATGGCCTTGTTGCGGCTTCTGGCCAGGCGAAAGCCCTTGTCTTCCTGCCAGGAGTGGATGACAGGCACCGTCGAAGCGGCGGCGAGCGAGCGCACCAATTCGGTCGTGTCCGGGCGCGAGCCATCGTCGGCCACCACGATTTCCAGCGGCGGCAGGGTCTGGGCCAGGGCGCTTTCGAGCGACAACCGCAGGGCCTCCTTCCAGTTGTAGGTGGTGATGATCAGGCTGATGTCCATGGGCTCGCCGCTGTTGTTTGCTTTCCGATCTGGGCCATGACCGCCGCCTGTACCCTGTCCACAGTGATTCCGCGCATGCAGCTCGCATGATGGCAGGTTCGTTTGCGGCAGCAGAGGCAATCGAGCCCCGGCGCCTGCAGGACCACGTGCCCTGAACCGTAGGGTCCGACCCGATCGGGATGGGTTGGACCGAACAGGGCCACCACCGGAATGCCCGCCATGGCCGCCATGTGCATGGGGCCGGTATCGAGGCCGACGTAGGCCGCAGTTCGGTGCATAAGGGCCACCGATTCGGTCAGGCCGAGCCTCCCGGCCGCGGCCACGGTCCGCTCCCGCATCTGATCAGTGATTTGTTTGATGTACGATACATCGCCCGGCCCGCCGCCGAACACCGGAATCACCCCGGCCATGTGCAGGCGGTCGCCCAACTCGGCCCACCGCTCCGTCAGCCAGAACTTGGACTGCCATCGCGCCGTGGGGTTGACGTACACCAGGGGGGCGTTGTCGTCAATCCCCTGTTCACCAAGGAAACGGGCCACAGCCTGCCCGTCCTCGGGCGTCGCACGGAGGTGGAAATCCCCGGCTTTGGGCTCACAACCGAAGAACTGGCAGAAGAGCAGATTCTTGTCCACCGCATGGGTCTTGCTTTCTGGATTGGGGACCAGATGGTGCTGGAACAGGGTGTTCAACTCGCGCGCCCCGGCAAAACCGATCCGCAGGCCTCCCGGGTTTGCCAGGGCGAGGAGGCCGCTGCGGAAGGAGGCGTGCAGGTCAAGGATCAGGTCGTAGGGGTGCGTGCGGAAAGTGGATCGCAACTGCCGCAGGGTGCGGATGGTGGCGATCAGGGCCTGCAGATAGGCTGCCCTGCCCGAATCCGGGCTGCTGGTCGAGGGGATGCGAATGGCATGCACCCGCTCCACCGCTGCATCCCCGGCCACCAGCGGAGCAAATCCCTGCTCCGCTATCCAGCCGATGCGGCAGGTGGGATGGCAGCGCTTGAGGGCGTGGACCACAGGCAAGGTGTGAACAATGTCGCCGAGCGAACTCTGCTTGACAAGCAAAATCCGCTTGCCGTCCAGGTCGATGGCCCCGGCCATGCCCTGCCCGCTGTCCAGCTGTGATCGTTTGTCTGTTTCAGCCACGGCGCACCGAATCCCCATTGTTCTCCACTGTTGCCAATGCCGGCCCCGCCTCCGTCAGGGCATCGGGATCCGCGCCGGCGCCATCCTGCCCTGTCAGCACCTGCGGCGGTGCAGACCGGCCGGTGCGGGCCTGCCAATTTTCCACACGCTTGCCCAGGACCGCGCCGACCAGGGCAAAGAGGAGACTGGTCTCGACAATGACCAGATAGGATTCGGCAATCATGATGACAAGAAAGAACAGAGAAAAGGCGATCCGAATCCGGCTCCATCCATCGCTCAGGCGCCAGGCCTGCACCATCTGGACCACGAACAGCGCCAGCAGACTCGCCAACCCGAACAGGCCCAGTTGCACCACAGTCAAGAAATACTGATTATGAGGATTGTCGGTAAAGGGCATGTCGCGGGAAAACATCCAGTTCATGCGGGCATAAGCGGAGAAAAAATCGCCGGTGCCCACCCCGAGCCAGGGGTGCCGGGTGATAATCCGCCAGCAGTTCTTGGCGTAGAGCAGACGCAGGCCGACCGAGGTCCGCGGATTGTTCCTGTAGTCGTCCATCTCCCGATGGGCCAGATCGATCCGCTCGCGAAAGACCGGGCTGCCCAGGTAGCCCGTCGCAAACACCAGCGGCAGGAGCAGCACCGTGAGCAGGGCAGCTTTCTTCAGGTTCTTCGGGAAACACTGGATGAGCAGCAGGGCCATGAGGATAAAAAAGACCAGCTGTCCGGTCCGTCCCTCGGTGATGAACATGTTGAACACCATCAGCCCGACCAGCGCGAACAGGGGCCAGCGTCGCCAGCCCCACACCTCGCCCCAGCACAACTGATGCAGCAGCAGGTAGATGGCAAAGGCCAGCATGGGGTTGTAGAAGACATGGGTGGTCTTCTTGGTCAGGTGCAGCGGGGTGACGTCGGCATACTGGAGCAGGCCGAACCAAGCCAGGTAGGTGGAGCACATGATCACCGTCACCCCGGCGATGAAGGCGCCCAGATAGCGCCAGCGGTGCTCGTGGCGGATCGCGGTCAGGAACAGCGGCAGCATCAGGATCTTGCTCTGCTCCTCGATGGCGGCGTAGCCCGCGTTAATGTGGGCGCTCCAGAGGAGGCCGATGGCCATAACCCCGAGGTAGGCAAAGACGGCCAGGCACATCGGGTTGGTCCCGATTTCCCGCAGCCGCTCCTTGAACTCGCCCTCCAGGAACCAGCCGGCAATGAGGAGAAAGGCGGCGACGGTCACCGCCGAGGTCGAGATGGGCAGAAAAAAAGCCAGCAGGACCACCAGCCAGGAGTTGATCCCGCTCATGCGAAGTCGCCAGGCGCTCACCCTTGCCCCTTGCTCCCTCAGTCGGCGAACTGCAGTCGGTAGAGGGAACTGTACTCCCCCTCCCGCTCGAGCAGTTCGGCGTGCGTCCCCTCCTCCACCAGTTGCCCCTCCTTGAGGACGATGATCCGGTCGGCGTTCTTGATGGTGGAGAGGCGGTGGGCGATAACGATGGTGGTGCGGTTCTGCATCAGGTTCTCAAGCGCCCGCTGGACCTCTCGCTCCGATTCGGTGTCGAGCGAGGAGGTGGCCTCGTCGAGAATCAGGATGGGCGCATCCTTGAGCAGGGCCCGGGCAATGGAAAGCCGCTGCTGCTGGCCGCCGGAGAGCCGTGCCCCGGACTCGCCGATCATGGTGTCCAGCCCCTGGGGCAGATCCTGGATGAAGTCCAGGGCATAGGCGGCCCGGGCCGCCTCGATGATCTCCGCCTCCGGGCAGTCGCTGCGGCCGTAGGCGATGTTGTTGCGCACGGTGTCGTTGAAGAGGATGGTCTGCTGGGTGACCAGCGCCAGCTGCCGCCGCAGCGAATGCAGGGTGACGCCGCGGATGTCGACCCCGTCAATCAGGAGCGCCCCTTCGGTGATGTCGTAGAAGCGGGGTATCAGGTTGGCGAGCGTGGTCTTGCCGCCGCCGCTGGGCCCGACCACGGCCAGCACCTCGCCCCGGTTCACCCGCAGGTTGAGGTGTTTGAGCACCGGCTGACCCGTTTCGTAGCTGAAGCAGACGTCCTTCAGCTCGATCCGTTCGCCAAAGGGCCGCAGCTCGACCGCTCCCGGGTTCTCGCGGATGTCCGGCCGGACGTCGAGCAGGGCGAAGATCCGGGTGGCCGAGGCGATGCCCTGCTGGAAGGTGGAGTTGAGCTTGCTCACCCCCTTGACCGGCTCATAGAGCATGATCAAGGCAGTGAGAAAGGACATGAAAGTGCCGGGAGTGGAGTTGCCCTGCAGCACCTGGACGCCGCCGAACCAGATGATCAGGGCCATGCCGATGCCGCCGAGAAACTCCACCAGCGGGTGGGCGAGGCAGCGGTATCTGGTCTCGGACATGAGGATGTCCATGATCTCCTGCATCTTGCGGGCAAAGCGGGTCTTCTCGAACTGCTCCATGCAGAAGGCCTTGACGATGCGCATACCGGCGATGGTCTCGTGCAAATGGCTGGTGGCCTCGCCGATCCGGGTCTGGTAACTGGTACTGATCCTCCTGAATTTCTTGCCAAAGGTGATGATCGGCACCGCCGCCATGGGCAGGAAGATCAGCGACACCATGGCCAGCCGCCAGTCCATGTAGAAGATCACCCCCAGCAGGCCGATCACCGAGAACAGGTCGCGGAGCAGGTGGATGAGTGCGTGTGACACCGAGCCCTGCAGCATGCTGACGTCGTTGATGATGCGCGAAATCAGCTCGCCGGTGGGGGTGCGCTGGAAAAAACTCAGCGGCAGATCGTTGAGGTGGGCGTAAACCCGGTTGCGCAGGTCACGGATGACGCTCTGGCCGACCTTTTCCAGGAGGAAGGAATAGAGGAAGTAAAAGACGCCCTTGACGAAAAAGACCAGCAGCAGTCCCAGCGGCAGCAGGTTGAGCATGCGGGCGTTGTGCTTGTAGAAAATCTCGTCCAGCAGCGGCTTGACCATATAGGCCTGGAGGGCATTAAAGCCGCCCACCACCACCATGGCCGCCATGGAGATCAGCATCAAGTTGGAATACGGCTTAAGGATCGCGGTTATCTTCGCGAGCAGTTCTTTGTTGTTCATGCCAAGGCCAACACCTGGGTGAAAGTCTGTGCCGGCGCGCCTGGGGGAAAGACCGGGCGGGCCGTCTGTTTGCGGTCGCGACAGTCAGGCGGCCCGATGAACCAGGCGGAAAAAACCGCGCTCCACCGAACCGACCGGAAGCATGTATTTCCAGTAATGCTGCCGCAGAAAGGAGCCGATCAGGTTGATCCGCGGGGTCACCACCTCGACCGCGCCCCAGTCCGGCCGCCAGCGCACGGCCTTGCCCCTGCGGCCGTGGATGCTCAGGGTCGGTATGCCCAGGCAGGAGGCCAGATGGCCGCCGCCGGAATCGTTGCCGATGAAGTAGCCCGACTCGTAGAGAAAGGCGGCGCACTCGGCCACGCTGGCAAAACCGTGCAGGGGAAAGGCCTCGCCGATGATCGGCCGCCATGCTTCGCTCTCACCCCGGCTCATGATGAAAGCGACGGAAAACCCGGCGGCGGCAAGGCGATGGCCGAGGCGGAGGAACCGTCGCGGCAGCCAGTTCTTGCAGGTCTCGGCGCTGGTCGGGTGGATGCACACCCGGTCGGCGAACAGTCTGTGGATGAGCCCATCCGGAGCAACGATGCCGATCTCGGCAGTGGCCTCCTCAAGGTCGAAGACCTGCCTGCTGATGGCAACCATGTTTTGCACCTGGCTGCGGTCGTCGCGGTACATCCGGCCGTAATCGACCCAGCGATCAAGGATCGTTTGGGCAAGCGGCGTTCGCGGCGGTTTCGGTTCCAGAATCCGGTCATAGCCGCGCAACTCCCCCTCCATCTCTTCCGGGGGCAGCGAGGGCAGCATCCGGTGGCGGGGAAACCACTGGGCCAGGGAAGCGAGGACATCGCTGTACATGGTCGCGCCAAAGCCCGCGCGCCGGCCGTTTTCGGCAAGCACCATCTCGATCAGGTTGTCGCCCAGGCCGCGGCCGCCCAGAATCGCCACCGCTCCCCGCACCGGTTCCATACCTCTTCCGTCTCCTTGGCCGTCCGCCGGCTGCCTGCGCCGATGGTCACAGCTGGTCGCTTCAGCCGCCAGCGTCCCGTTTCCTTTACCCTGTTTCACAAAAGGTTGCCAGCATAGTTGCCGGAAAGTACCTCGGGCAGTTCGCCCCGGCCACTGAGCAGGGCGGTGATCTCGGCGCATTCCTTCTTCACCTGGCCCTGGCTGATGTCGATCACCAAATAGTCGAGGCCGAGCCGGGAGAGATCGTCCACATGGGCCAGCAGGGAAAAGGCGGCCCGTGGCCGGATATGGACCACCTCCTCGCCCCGGTCGAGGTAGTAGCGTTCGCCGCGCGAGCTGGCCAACCCGCGCTGCCCCTGGAAATGGGGCGCATCCAGCCGGGCGGTGAACAGCGGCGGTCGGCCG
>JBGSPP010000264.1:0-2189 GCA_041738515.1 Desulfobulbus sp. | reverse complement strand
CGGGCCGACAAGACCTCGCGCATCCTCGACGTCAAGTACTTCATGCTCCTGCCCCAGGCGGACCTGGTCAACACCCCCATCGACAATATCCAGTGGACGGCAGTGCTCAAGTCGGCCAGCGCCTTCGAGATGTACCGCAAGGAGCACCACCTGATCGCCCCCCGCATGGTGGCCAGTTTTCTCATCCTGGACAACGACTTTCCGCGCTCGATCCGGCACTGCATCAACAAGGCCAGGATCTGCCTGGAGCGGATCATGAACGGCGGCCCCAGCGGGTCCAACCCGGCGGAAAAACTGCTCGGCCGCCTCAAAGCCGACCTGGAGTACACCGACATCGAGGAAGTCATCCAGCAAGGCATGCACGAGTACCTGGACAACCTCCAGACCCGCCTCAACCAGGTGGACATGGCCATTGGCGCCAGCTTCTTCAACATCAAGCCCCTGACCGGGAGCGCGACCAGCGAGCAATAATCGGCCGCATCCCGCCGCGCCTGACGCCCCCCGCCCGCGGGTGCGCGGCCGCGGTTCTCCCTCATACATATTACTAACGCAGAAAAGGATCGCCCGTGGGAATCCATGTTGCCCTGAACCACCGCACCACCTACCGCTACGACCGCGCCATCTCCCTCTCGTCGCAGATCGTCCGCCTGCGGCCGGCGCCCCATTGCCGGACGCCGATCCTCAGCTATTCGATGACAGTCACGCCCGAAGAGCATTTCCTCAACTGGCAGCAGGACCCGTTCAGCAACTATCTCGCCCGCCTGGTCTTTCCGGAGAAGACCACCAGCTTTGTCGTGGAGATCGACCTGGTGGCGGACATGATCGTCATCAACCCCTTTGATTTTTTTCTCGAGCCCGATGCCGAGACCTTTCCCTTTGCCTACGAACCGCGGCTCAAAACAGACCTGGCCCCCTACCTGGCAGCCGAGCCGGCCGGGGAGCGGCTCGCCGGGTTCCTCGCCGCTATCGACCGCGGCCCCAGGCAAACCTCCGATTTTCTGGTGGACATCAACCTGCGGCTCAGTCAGGCCATCCGCTATCTCATCCGTATGGAGCCCAATGTCCAGAGCTGCGAGCAGACCCTCGCGCTCGGCAGCGGTTCCTGCCGCGATTCGGCCTGGCTTTTGGTCAACATCCTGCGTCATCTGGGCCTGGCCGCCCGGTTCGTCTCCGGCTACCTGATCCAACTGGCGCCGGACGTCAAATCCCTGGACGGGCCGTCCGGACCTGAAGCCGACTTCACCGATCTGCACGCCTGGACCGAGGTCTACCTCCCCGGCGCCGGCTGGGTGGGCATGGACCCGACCTCGGGCCTGTTTGCCGGCGAGGGCCATATCCCGCTCGCCTGCTCGCCCGAGCCCCGCAGCGCCGCCCCGATCACCGGCGCGCTCGACCTCTGCGAGGTCGATTTTCAGCACCACATGAGCATCCGCCGCGTGCGCGAGGAACCGCGCTCCACCCGCCCCTACCCGGAAGAGGTGTGGACGGCCATTGTCGAGCTCGGTGATCGGGTGGAAGAACAACTGGTTGCCGAGGACCTGCGCCTGACCATGGGCGGCGATCCCACCTTTATCGGCATCGACGCCCCCGACGACCCGCAGTGGAACACCGACGCCCTGGGCGAGACCAAGCGGCAGCTGTCGGAGACGCTGCTCAAGGATCTGCGCCGCCAGTGGGCCCCGGGCGGGCTGCTGCATTACGGTCAGGGCAAATGGTATCCCGGCGAATCCCTGCCGCGCTGGGCCCTGACCTGCTACTGGCGGCGGGACGGCCTTCCGGTGTGGACCGATGACCAGTGGATCGCCGACGTGCACGTGGACTACGGCTTCGGCATCGGCGAGGCCATGCGCTTCATCGAGGCCCTGGCTGATCGGCTGGAGGTAAGCCGCCGCTTCATCCGCGAGGGTTATGAGGACATTGCCTACTATCTCTACAAGGAGCAGCGGCTGCCCATCAATGTCGACCCCAGTGACAGCAAGCTTGCAGACGCCGAGGAACGGGCGCGGATGGTGCGCGCCTTTGCCGGCGGCCTGGGCAAGGTGGTCGGCTACATCCTGCCCCTGCAGCACGGTTCCTGGAAAAGCGGCCCCTGGACCTTGCGGGGCGAACACCTCTTCCTCCTGCCCGGCGATTCGCCGGCCGGCCTGCGCCTGCCGCTGGAATCCCTGCCCTGGGTGTCCGCCGCCGAC
>JBGSPP010000252.1:0-5854 GCA_041738515.1 Desulfobulbus sp. | reverse complement strand
TGCTCGGAGTTCGGGCGGTGATTGCAGTGTCCTTCGAGCGCATTCACCGCTCCAACCTGGTGGGCATGGGGGTCTTGCCGCTGCAATTTCCGGACGGAATAGACGCAGTCTCCCTGGGGCTGGACGGCAACGAAACCCTCCACCTGACCGGCCTCGGCGGTGTACTCGTCCCCGGCCAGCGGGTCGGCCTGCGCATCGACCGGGCCGACGGTTCGACGACGACCACGGAGGTGCTGCTGCGCCTGGACAATGCCATGGAGGTCGACTACTACCGCCAGGGCGGCATCCTTCACAAGGTGCTGCGCCAACGGATTCGGCAGGGCTGAAAAAACGCTCCCTCGTCCACGGCGAGGGAGCGTTTGGCGTTGTGCTTCTGTTCAGGGTCCGCGCGCATCGAGGGGACGACCCGCCCTTCTCGCCCCTTCAGACTGAGCACCGCGGGCAGGGAGGAGACCAACGGTTGTTGTCCTCCGCCGGCGTGATCCCCTGGGTGAGGATTGAGTCCGAACCGGTCACCATGGCTGCATGGTGGTGAGCATCAGGCCCCGGCCCATGGCCCGCAGGTGGTCCCAATGGCTGAATTGGGTCAGCTTGTGGGCGAGAATTTACCAACTCCTTGCTTTCCCCCAAGACGGGCTCCAGGTAATAAAAAAGGACAAATTTTATCCACTTAATATTTATTCACTCTGCACAAGGAATCCCGTATGAACAAGAAACAAGGTCTCGCCCTCACCTCCGCATCCCTCTCCTTTGCCCTGGCGCTGCTGCTTTCCGGCTGCGGCGCAAGCTCGATCGGACTGAACGACAACAGCATCGGCGCGGCCACCGATCTGTACAAGGCCGCCACCCTCACCGACGAAGAGGTCCGCACCGTGGCGCTGGGTGCGGCCAGGGAGATCGACGGCCAGAACAAGATCGCCCCGCCCTCGAGTCCATATGCCACCCGGCTGACCAAAATCACCAGGGGGCATGAAAACGAGGATGGCATCCAGCTCAACTACAAGGTGTATCTGGCCAAGGAGATCAACGCCTTTGCCATGGCCGACGGCACCGTGCGGGTCTATTCGGGTCTCCTGGATGTGATGAGCGACGACGAGGTGCGCTTCATCCTCGGCCATGAGATTGGCCATGCCAAGCTGGGTCATATCAAGAGGGCCACCCAGACCGCCTACGGCGCCTCGGCGGCACGCAAGGCAGCCGCCGCCAGCGGCAATCAGGTGGTCTCGGCCCTGTCCGCCTCGGAGTTGGGTGCGGTGGGCGAATCCCTGCTCAACGCCCAGTTTTCCCAGTCGCAGGAGTACGACGCCGACTCCTATGGCATCGAATTCCTTAAACGGCACCACTACAATCTGAGCGCCGCCGTTACTGCCATGCAGGTCATCGAAAATTCGGTGAAGGGCTCGGACGGGACCATCAAGAGCTGGTTCAGCAGCCACCCCACCAGCGCCGACCGGGTTGCCAAACTGAAGGCCAAGGTCGAGACCGAGGGCGGCAATGCCAATCCGCAGGCCGCGGGGCCCAAGAAGAAGAAATAGCGCGCCGCTGTCCGCCCCCGCCCCTCGCCGATCAGCCGTCGGCGGGGGGCGGACCGTTTTATCCATCCCCGGCTGATCCGCGTGTTCCTCTTCCCCTGCCCCATCGCCGCCCCAACCCGCTCCCCGGAAGAATCCCCAGATCCGCTTGCCTTGCCGTTCCCGGACCGCTACAATGCCACGGCGTGCGTCCGAGCCATGACCGGCTCGATGGCGCCTCCACTCGACCGGCCTGACGCGCACCAGGCCACAGGCCAGGCAATCCCATGAGCCGCATCCTCCTCACCACCATCAACGCCCGCTACATCCACGCCAGCCTTGGCCTGCGCTGGCTCCACGCCAACCTGGGCGAGTTGCGGCCGCTGGCCCGCATCCGCGAATTCAGCCTCTCGGACCAGATCGGCGAAATGGCGGAACAACTCCTGGCGACTGCTCCGGCTATCATCGGCATCGGCGTCTACATCTGGAACGCGGCCGAGGTGCGGCGGCTGGTTGGCATCCTCAAACGGGTGTCGCCCCGGACGTGCATCGTCCTGGGCGGGCCGGAGGTCAGCCATCCGCCGCTGCGTGTCGATCTGGGCGAGGCCGATTACCTGATCCAGGGCGAGGGCGAGATTGCCTTCCGCAACCTCTGCACGGCCATCCTGGCCGGAAACCCGCCGGCAGAACGGATCATCGCCGCCCTGCCGGTTGAGGTCGATACCTTGCTGCCGCCCTATCCGCTCTACACCGGGGAGGATGTGGCCCACCGGTTGCTCTACATCGAGGCCTCGCGCGGCTGCCCCTTTACCTGCGAATTCTGCCTCTCCTCCATGGACCGGACGGTGCGCCCCTTTGCCCTGGAACCCTTCCTGGCAGAGCTTGAGGCGCTCTGGCAACGGGGCGCGCGCACCTTCAAATTCGTTGACCGCACTTTCAACGCCAATCCGGTGGCGGCCGGCCGCATCCTCGATTTTTTCCTCGAAAAAAAGCCGCCCTTCCACGCCCACTTCGAGGTCATCCCAGACCATTTCCCCGCGAGCCTCAAGGAGCGCCTGCGCCGCTTCCCCGCTGGCACCCTGCAGTTGGAAGTGGGCATCCAAACCCTGGATCCCGCAACCGCGGCCAACATCCGCCGCCGGCTCGATTTCGACCGCATCCGGTCCAATCTGGCCTTTCTCGAAGGGGAAACCGCGGCCCACCTCCATGTCGATCTCATCGTCGGCCTGCCGGGCGAAACCATCGAGCAGTTCGGCCGCAACCTGGACACCCTGGTCGCCCTGACCCGGGGCGAGATCCAGATCGGCATCCTCAAGAAACTCTCCGGCACTGCCATCAACCGCCACGACCGGGAGCACGGCATGGTCTATTCGCCCGACCCGCCGTACGAAATCCTCCAGAACGACCTGATCGCCTTTGCCCGCATGCAGGAGATGAAGCGGCTGGCCCGCTTCTGGGACCTGCTCTACAACAGCGGCAATTTTCACCGCACCGTGCGGCTCCTCTGGCCGGACGACCGGGTGTTCGCTGGCTTCCTCGATTTTTCCCGCTGGCTCTATGGCCAGACCCGGGCCACCTGGCAGATCGGCCTCGACCGCCTGGCCGAGCTGCTGTTCCGCTATCTGACGGCACAGCGAGGCATGCCGCCCGCCGAGGTGGCCGACAGCCTGGCCGCCGACATCCTGGTGATCAAAGGACGGGTCCTGCCCGTCTCAATCCGGGAGCATGTCACCCGGATACCGGAGGTACGCCGCGATCTGGGCGCGCAACTGACCCGGCGGCAGAGCCGCCATCGGGAGGAGGGCTGAATGCCGGCCTGAAGTTCGCGGCGTTGGTCTGCCGTGCGGCGGCGGTTTGACTTGGAGGAGAGTGGTGGGGAGGGAATGAGGCTGCCAACCCGCTGGTCGGCTCAGCGGGTTGACAGTGAGCGGGGAGGACTGCGGACTCGGGCGGACAGATGGTCAGAGCAGGCCGTCCATCACCGCCAGGCACATGTCCGCCTTGTTGAGGGTGTAGAGGTGGACCCCGGGGGCGTCGCCGTCGAGCAGGCCCCTGACCTGCTCCCGGGCGTGGGCCACGCCGATCTCGTAGACCGCGGCCGCCCCGCCCTGCTCATGGGCTTTCATCAGGGCGTTGATCAGCCGGCCAGGGATGCGGGCGTTGCACATCTCCAGGACAAAACGCAGCGAGGCCAGGCTGCGGATGGGCAGGATGCCCGGCACCACCGGTACGGTGACGCCCAGCGCCCGAAGCCGGTCGACGTAATCGAAATACACCCGGTTGTCAAAGTAGAGCTGAGTGATGATGAAGTCGGCGCCGCAATCCACCTTGCGCCGCGTCACTTCCAGGTCGGCGGCAAAGGAGGAGGCCTCGGCATGGGCCTCGGGGAAACCGGCCACGCCGATGGCCAGCTGCGGATGGTGAGTGCGGATATGGCGCACCAGGTCCGAGGCGTGCGGAAAGGCGGCGAACAGTTCCGCGTCCGTACCGGTGAAGCCGGACGGCCGGTCACCCCGCAGGGCCAGCACATTGTCGATACCCATGGCCCGGATTGCCTGAATAAAACCGTCGATCTTCTCGGCCGAGGCCGTCACCCCGGTGAGATGGGGCATGATCTCAAAGCCGCAGGCAGCCATGAGCCGCTCACAGATCTCCAGGGTGTTGGCTTGGGTGGAGCCGCCGGCGCCGTAGGTCACCGAGGCGAACAGCGGTCGCAGCGGCACAAGTTGTCGGGCCACCTCGAGGAAGGCCGGCCACTCCTCCTGCTTCTTGGGCGGGAAGAATTCCAGGGAAACAAACGGGCCGCGCTCACTGATCAATTGAGGAATCCGCATCCTCTCACTCCTTGTCGAAAACAACGAAGACGGTGAAGGCTTGGCGCCTTTGGACCGTCATGAAACCAACGATGTCGGTTGGGCTCGCCTGCAAGACCGGTGCTATTCTTTTCCAACACCCGGGAAAACCGGCAAACTCCCGGCTGAAAACAGCCGATAAGCAAGTCAGGGAAGATGTCCAGTTGACCACGGAGGGTTGGCCATGACACCGAAACAAGCCATTCAGATCCTGATGCTCAGCCCCTGCTACTGGCGGCTCAACCTTGCGGCGCGCAAACAGCTGGTCTGGGACTACTGCGCCGCCTTTGCCGCCTCGGCTTCGTCCCGCACCCGCGGGAAATAATCCGTTACCGCCGCGTCACCCTCACCGTTTTCTGGTCCCCCGGCCGCTCCACAGCGGATCCTGACCGAACCGGGCCTGCCACCAGTCCTCGGGGTCGTAGATATCCAGATCGTCCCGCTCCCCGCTCTCCCGCCGCAGGGGAAACCGGTATTCACCGCAGTAGCGCAGCAGCAGCTCATAGGCGGCGGTGATCCGGTACATTCGCTCGTGATCCCGTTCTTCGCCCCCCTCGGCCATGTCCGGGTGGTGGAGCTTGCTCTGGCGATGATAGGCCCGCTTGATCTCGGCCAGGGTCGCCCGGTCGCCCAGATGCAGCAGTTCCCGTGCCTGCTCGATGGCCTGCCATGCCTTGCGGTTCACTCCACGCCCTCGGTTTTCTTCTTCCAGGACTTTTCCGTACCGGAGAGCAGGCGGCCGATGTTCTGCTGGTGTTTGACCCAGATCATGACCACGATGAAGGTGGCCAGCATCCATTTCCAGGCCGGCACGCCCAGCAGGAAGAGCCAGCCCAGGATCGAGGCGGAGCCAAGCAGCGAGCCCAGGGAGACATACCCGGACAGGCGCACGGTAAGGAGGAAGACAGCCAGGCAACCGAGCACCGCCAGCGGCGCCAGGAAGAGGAAGGCGCCCAGGGCTGTGGCCACGCCCTTGCCGCCCTTGAACCCCAGGTAGACCGGAAACATGTGGCCGATCACCGAGGCCGCGCCGCAGAGGGCGACGATCAGGTCGCGCCCCGGCTCGTCTCTCACCACCAGGGCGGCGAGGAACATGGGCGCAAATCCCTTGAGAATATCCAGGGCCAGGGTCATGGCCCCCATCTTCTTGCCCAGCAGCCGGGCCACGTTGGTGGCGCCGATGTTGCGGCTCCCCTCCCGGCGGATGTCGACGCCGCTCCCCTGCGTCAACACCAGGCCGAAGGGCACCGCCCCCAGCAGGTAGGCGAACAGTATGCAGACAATTCCGGTGATGCTCATGATGCAGGTCTCCGAAAGGCCATCACAAAATCAGGCCGTTGCATGCCCGGCTCAGGCCTTGTTGCGCCGCAGGACCAACTCGAGTTCGCAGGCCGCGGCATAGGCCGCGATCTCTTCCCGCAGCAATTCCACATAGGGGCAGTCAACCACGGCCAGCAGCGACTGGCGCAGGCGGAACGCGGGCGGGCAGAC
>JBGSPP010000180.1:0-10823 GCA_041738515.1 Desulfobulbus sp. | reverse complement strand
CGCAGGGCCTCCCGGATCAGCAACAGCGTCGCCTCCTCGATGGTCGGCAGGCGATCATCCGCGCCAAAGGGCAGCCAGACGGCGGCCGGATCAGCCGGGGATGCGACGCTTGCCGGAGATGCTGCCGACCTGCCCACCCGGCCGCTGAAATCCTGGGCCGAAAGCCGGCCCTTGCGGTTGCGGCTGACCGCGTCGTGGACGATGGTTTTCAGCTCACGGATGTTGCCCGGCCAGTCGTACTGCACAAGCAGCGTCAGGGCCTCGTCGGAGACGGTGAGCGGCTCACGGCCAAGCTCCTGGGCCGCTTCGGCGACAGCATGATGCAGCAGCAGCGGGATGTCGTCGCGCCGATGGCGCAACGGTGGCACCTGGATATGATGCACCGAGAGCCGGTAATAGAGGTCGTTGCGGAACTGCCCCGCTCCCTGGAGTTGACCCAGGTCGCGGTTGGTGGTGGCCACCACGCGGGTATCGGCCAGCCGGGCGGTGTCCGAGCCCAGCGGGAAATACTCGCCCTCCTGCAGCAGGCGCAACAGTTTGATCTGGGAATCGTGGTTCAGGTCGCCGATCTCGTCCAGATGGAGGATGCCTTTGGCGGCTTTCTCCACCAGGCCCCGCCGTTTCTCCATGGCCCCGGTGAAGGCCCCCTTGCAATGGCCAAACAGGGTGTCGGAGAAGACGTTGTCATCCAGGCCAGCCACGTTGACCGAAACCAGCGGGCTTTCGGGATCGGTCAGGGCGTGCAGGGCCTTGACCATCAGTTCCTTGCCGACGCCGGTTTCGCCGGTGATCAGCACCGGCTGGCGGCTGGGGGCAATGGATTCCATGTACTGGAAGATGGACAGCATCGCCTTGTTGCGGGTGAGAATGGGGGCAAATGCCCCCGGATTGAGCAGTTCGCCCGAGAGCATCCGGTCCCTGAGCAGGCGGGCCTGGCTGCGCAGTTCCCGCAGTTCGATGGCCCGGCGCACGCCGGAGATCAGACGGATCTTCTCCACCGGCTTGACCATGTAGTCCAGCGCCCCTTTGCGCATGCACCGTACCGCCATCTCCACCGCGTCCACGGCCGTGACCACGATCACCGGCAGGTCCGGATACTGTTCGCCGGCCAGGGTCAGAATCTCCTCGCCCGAGACATGGGGCATGGTCAGGTCGAGCACCAGCACATCGTACGGCCGTTCGGCCAGCATCGAGGCCACCTGCCGACTGTCGCTGCATTCGGCCACATGGCTGATGCCCTGCATGCGCAGGGCCATGGCCAGGCTGCGCAGCGACTCGGTCTCGTCGTCAACGAGCAGTACCGGGTTCTGCGGATAGAGATGGGACGGCCTCATCGGCAGCCTCCTGTGGTAGTGGTTCGCACCCGTGGCGGCTGAAGCCTGTTCTTCTGACCGTCCAACGGCAGGATCACCCGGAAGGTCGTGCCTCGGCCTTCCTCGCTGTCCACCTCGATCGTGCCGTGATGGAGGCTGACAAACTGCTGGACAATGGACAGCCCCAGGCCGGTTCCGCCCGCAGCCCGCTTGGTGGTGAAGAAAGGATCCATGATCCGGCCGACCACGTGGGGTGAGATGCCCCCGCCCTCGTCGCGGACCGTGACCACGATCCTTCTGCGCCGCTTCTCGTGGGCTGTTTCGACAAACACGCCCATGTCGGTGGACGGCAGAGACTCCAGGGCGTTGGCAATGAGGTTGACAAAAACCTGTTCCAGTTTCTGCCGGTCGGCATTGAGGAGGGGCAGCCCCTGGCCGTAGGCGATCTGGAAACGGGAGGTGGCCTTCTTGATCTTGTAGGCGAGCAGCAGAACGGCGTTCTCCAGGGTCTGGTTGACCTCGGTCGGCCCCAGGGTAAGGCTGTCGTTCTTGGCCGAATAGTCCTTGAGGATGGCCACGATGCGCTGGATCCGCCCGGCGCTGGACTCGATGCCCCCGATCAGCCCGGAGATATCCTCCTTGAGCTGGCCGTAGGACAGCCGATCGACCTGGAAGTCGCCTTGTTCCTGATAATAGCACTCCACGATCGGCGCGATGTTGCGCCACACATCCTGGAGGATCGAGGCATTGAGGGTGATGACGTGGTTGGGGTTGTTGATCTCGTGGGCAACACCGGCCACCAGGGTGCCCAGGGCGATGAGCTTGTCCGCCTGGGCCATCTCCTGCTCCAGGCGCCGCGCTTCGGTGACGTCGGCAATACGGACGATGACCTCGCCCGGGCTTTGGCTGTCGCTGTCGAGCGGATAGAGAAGCACCTGTTCGATCCGTTCGGGTGCGGCCATCCCCTTGCGCTCCAGGCCACGCTCGCCCTTGACCATGGCCGTGGCCAGACTGCACAGGCCGCAGGAATCAGGCCCGGCGTCGTGCCTGCCGTCGCAGAGCCTCCGGCCAGAGGCAAAGGCAACGCCCGCAGCCTGCAAATAGACGGCCGCGGCGCGGTTGTGCAGTTTCAGCCGCAGGTCGCGTTCCACCAGCAACAACGGTTCCGGAATGCCGTCGAAGATCGATTGGAGCATGACCTGGTTGGTCCGCAGACGTTCCTCGGCCTGTCGGCGGGTCTCCACCTCCTGACGCAGGGCCTCGTTGGCCTCGGTCAACTGGGCGGTTCGCTCGGCCACCATTTGCTCCAGCGACTGGGTGAAGCGGTAGAGGCGGAGGTGGGTGTCGACCCGCATCAGCACTTCCTGGTCGGCGAACGGTTTGGTGACGTAATCGACGCCGCCGGCGGCAAAGGCCTGGCCCTTTTCCTCCTGGTCGGTCAGGGCGCTGATGAACAGGACCGGAATCCGCCGCAGGACGGGGTCGGCCTTCAGCCGGCGGCAGACCTCAAAGCCGTCCATCTCCGGCATGAGGATGTCCAACAGGATGATGTCCGGCGGGTTCTTCCGTGCGGCCCGAAGCGCGGATTCACCCGTCGGGAAGGCGACCACCCGGTAGTTGCTCTGAAGAAAAATGGCCTGCAGGTAGCGCAGGTTGGCCGGGGTGTCGTCCACCACCATGATGGTTGCCGAGGCTGTGTCACGCTTCATGCCCTGTCCCATATCCAGTGTTGGCTCAGATCTCGTGGTCAGCATGCCATCCTGGGAACTCCGTCGTCAAGTGTTGATGCCAAAATACGCAGACGGCCTACCCCTGTTCATACAACCGACGCTTCACGGCAGACGGGGAACGTGTTCACCCCGATTCCTGCCCATGGCGGCCAGTTCAACCCGGGCCACCGTCCCCCGAACGCCGCAGGCTTGCCATCGCGTCAAGCCGGTCAACCGGCGCGAGCACGCCCTCGTCAGAAACGCTGATCATCCAGCGCCTGCCGCACCATGGCGGCCAGTGCCTGGAGGGAGAACGGCTTCTGGATGAAATGCACATCCTCGTCAAGCACGCCGTGATGGGCAATGACGTTGGCCGTGTACCCGGACATGAACAGCCGCCGGATGTCGGGATAGAGGAGCGTCAGGTTGCGGGCCAGGTCACGGCCGTTCATCTCCGGCATGACCACATCGGTCATCAGCAGGTGGATCGGGCCGGCATGCTCCTGGGCCAGCCGGATGGCCTGTCCCGGGGTTCCCGCGGGCAGCACCGTGTAGCCCAGCGACTCCAGCATGGCTACGGTCAGCTCCAGGATCATGGGTTCGTCCTCGACCAGGAGGATGGTCTCCTGCCCTCCCAGCGCCGACGAGGGGGCAAGGCTGACCGTCGCCCGCTCACTGGCAGCGCCGTGTCGGGGCAGGTAGATACGAAAGGTCGTACCCTGGTCCGGCTCGCTGTAGACATTGATAAAGCCATCGTTCTGCCTGACGATGCCATACACCGTGGCCAGCCCCAGGCCGGTCCCCTGCCCCATCTGCTTGGTGGTGAAGAAGGGCTCGAACAGGCTGGCCTGGGTCTCGGCGTCCATACCGCAGCCGTTGTCGCTCACCGCCAGCAGCACATACTCGCCGGGTAGGAATCCCGTGTGCCGGGCGCAGTAGGCCACGTCAAAGGCGGCCGCACCGGTCTCGATGGTGACCTTGCCGGTGTCGCCGATGGCGTCGCGGGCGTTGACGAACAGATTGACCAGGATCTGGTCCACTTGGGTGGGGTCGATCAGGACCAGTCCGGCATCGGCGGACGGTTTCCAAATCAGGTCGATGTTCTCGCCGATGAGCCGCTTGAGCATGTTCAGCATCCCGGCAACGGTCTCGTTGAGATCCAGCACCCGCGGGGCCACGGTCTGCTTGCGGGCAAAGGCCAGCAGTTGCTGGGTGAGGGCGGCCGAACGACTGGCCGCCTCGTGGATGTTGTGCAGCCGGCCATGCAGCGGATGGTCCTGGTCGAGCATCTGCATGGCCAATTCCGCGTGCCCGAGGATGACACTGAGCATATTGTTGAAATCGTGCGCCACACCACCGGCCAGCCGGCCGATGGAATCCATCTTCTGCGCCTGGATGAGCTGATGCTCCAGCGCCTGGCGCTCGCTGACGTCCAGGTTGACCACGATGGCGCCATCCAGGTTGCCGGCGTCGTCGAACACCGGGGTGGAATAGTTGAGGATGGTCTTGCGCCGGCCATCGAAGGTCTCGATCTCCAGCAGTTCGTCGACAATGGTGGCGCCCTCACGGATCGTCCTTACCAGGGCCCAGTCGTCGGCCGCGACCGGGGTGCGCGACGGCAGGCGCCAGGCCTTGAAGATGCCGTATTCGGCAATCGAGACCCGCGGGTCCGCGCCCCAGATGGTGACGCCCATGGGATTGCCGCGCAGCAGATTGCCTTCCCGGTCGGCAAACCACAGGCCAATGGGCAGGATCTCCAGAATCTTCTGCAGCTGATTTTCCCGCCGGCGCAGCTCCTCCTCCGCCCGCTTGCGCTCGGTGATGTCGATGGTGTAGCCGGCGAGGAGATGCCGTTCCTCAAGCTGGATCGGGAACTTGATAGTGGTGTAGTGGCGGCCGCCCAGTTCCTCCTCCTGATGGACAATCAGGCCCTGGGAGACTACCAGCCAGTCGTCGGCGGTGATCTTGTCAGCAAACTCGGGCGGGAACAGCTCACGCATGCTTTTGCCGATCATCTCGTCCGCGGAGACGCCGATCATCTCCTGGAAGTTGTCGCTCGCGAACAGGTTCCGGCTCTCGTTGGGCCGTACCTCCTTGACGTAGGCATAGATGGGGGAATGCTTGATGAACAGGCTGAGCAGGCGACCGGTGGCCTGCAGTTCCTCCTCGGCCCGCTTCATGCCGCTGATGTCGGTATGGGTGCCGAACATCAACAGCGGCCGACCCTCGGTGTCGCGGTTCAGTATCCGCCCCCTGCTCAGGATCCAGACCCAGTGCCCATCCTTGTGCCGCATGCGGAACTCGTTGTCATACTCCGCTGTTTTTCCCTCAATATACCTGGCCAAGACCGCAATCGCCCGGTCCCGATCGTCGGGATGCACCAGTTGCACCCAGGTTTCGTTGCTCTGGGGCTCCAGTTCCTCGATGGTATATCCGAGCAGGCTCGCCCATATCGGGTGGAACACGCTCGCGTTGGTCTGGACGTTCCACTCCCAGGCGCCGAGTTGCGACCCCTTGATAACCAACTCCAGTCGCTCGCGCTCCCGCCGCAGCGCCTCCTCCGTCCGCTTGAGGTCAGAGATGTCGTTGCCGACGCAGAGGATCTCCCGCACCTCGCCCTCGGCGTTGTACAGCGGCCGGTTGGTCCAGGAAATCCAGACGCGAGTGCCGTCCCGACGCATATTCTCGTTTTCATTCGTTATGTAAAGATCCGGCTGTCGGCCGATATCGGCGATCATGTCCCGCAGGTTCCTGCCGGCCGAGTCTTCTTCCGGAACGATGACCCCGATCACACTCTCGCCGATCACCTCTTCCAGCCGGTAGCCAAAGAACTCCTGGGCAAATTCATTCAAGAAAGCAATCCGCCCCATACTGTCCATGCGCAGGATGATGCTGTTGGCATTCTCCACCAGGCCGCGATAACGGGCCTCGCTTTGCCGCAGATCCTCCTGGCTGCTCTCCAAGTCCGCAGTGCGTTTGTGCACCGCCTGGCGCAGGGTCCGGTTCCAGTAAAACAGACCGACGATCAGCCCGAGAAGTATCGCGGCACCGAGCAACACCTCCCGTGCCGAACCCAGGTTGAGGAGGGGCGCGCCGTACCACTTGCGCTCAATTTCCTCCAATTCCTGCGGTGAGATCCGGGCAAAGCCTGCCTCCAACTCCAGCAGCAACGGGGTGTTGCCCTTGGCGACTGCGCGGTGGAACTCACCGGTATGAAAGGGTCGACTGACGCGGTACTGCTGCTGCAGGCCGTATTTGTGGAGAAAATACAGCGCCGGCGGCTTGTCGATGACAAAGACGTTGACCTTCCGGTCCTTGGCGGCCTGGACCATCTCCTCGTAGCCCTTGTACAGGAGGAGGTTGTTGACCCCGTGACTGCGCAGAAGATCGATGGCGGCGTCACCCTCCTTGACCGCCACGGCAAAGCCCTGGAGTGAGTCCACATCGACGATACCACTGATTTCATTGTTGAAAAATGCGGTCACTTCGATGCGGGCATAGGCCTTGCCGTACTCGAGCCAGCCGGCCCGCTCCTCGGTGTAGAACGCCGTGTCGATGACGTCGAACCGGCCCGCCTTCATCCCGGCCAGGGCGTCCTTCCAATCCATGGCCACGATCTCGACCGGGATGCCGGTTTTCTCCTGCCACAACCGCCACTGGTCGGCGAGGATGCCCTGGATCTGGCCCGCGCTGTCGAGAAAGGTGTAGGGCGGGTAAGTGTTGTCCATGACCACCCGCAGGGGCGCGCGCTGACCGCCGTCGGCGGCGCGAACGTCGTCCTGCGGCAGCAGGCCGAGGATCAGGACAAACAACAGCAGCAGCGCGCGCTGACATCGCATCACAGGGTTCGGCATATTCGTTGAACCGTTGAGGGAATGGGTGGGCAGAAGGGTGCAGTCCACGGCAGGCAGAGGCCCCAGGCGGACGGGGTGCACCGGTCTGCCAGGATTATACACCAGGACCGTCACGGCGGACAGTGGATGTTCCTGATCCAGGCGAACACCGGCCTGGAAATAAAAAAGGGATTCCCGAAGGAATCCCAGAGATTGCAAGAAAGGGCCAATCGAGGATCAATAGCCGCTGGCCACGGTCAGGTTGGATTTGGTTTTCTTGGCATAAGTGTTCTTTTCCTTGCCGTCCCACTCGTACTTGACCCACGCGCCAACCGGGCTGGCCGGCTGCAGCGCCTGATAGATGGGCATGGCCTTTTCCTTCAAATCCTGGCCAGCCAGTTTAGGATGCACCAGCAGTTTGCCGTCGGCCTGCATGATGAACACATACGGGGTGTAGGCGTCGGCGGCGAAACTCATTGCATCCTTGCCACCATCAATGGCGGCGACGACCGCATCCACATTCTTGGCAATCGCATCCCGGTCGGCACAGAAGCCCTGGGCAGCGAACAGCAGGATGGCGACCATCGACAGCATGACCATGAACCGTTTCATCGTTTCCTCCTCTTGGGTTGAATCCCGGAACCCCGCCCCATGCGGAACTCCGACAGCCGGAAGATCAGGACACTGCAAACGGTCAAACGGAAGCCGTTCCACCGTCAATCGGCACAGCACATGGATCAAAACACCACAAAGGCATACGCGGGGGGACTCGGGCCGCTGCCGCCAAGGCCTTGGCACGGCTCAACCCTGAAATGAAACAGTAGTCCATAACCGCACCCTCTTTCAACAACAAATCAACCACAACCGCAAGAATACCGACTTCTCGGTCACGGAGGGACAGGGCGAAATTGGGAAGTGCATCCGGCCAGGGATTGCGGCCGGTTATCCGGGCTGGACTGCCGACACTTGCACGCTCTGGGAAAAGGGATTGTTCCGGGGATCCAAGACACTGACACAGGGGGCGGGAGCGTGGAGCACGGCCCTCCCCGCGATTGCCGGGCTGGCTCAGCCCTGTCGTTCAGCCGCTTCGATCACTCTCTGGAACCGTTCGGTCTGGAAGCGTAAACCGCAACCGGGGCAGGATTTGCCAGGCATCTTGAACCAGTCGGCCGTTTCGTTGATCTGCGTGCCGCATTTTTGGCACCGTACGCTGATGTTTTTCTCTGCGGGCATGGTCGCCTCCCTGATTGATGATGGATACTCTTCAAAATGAAGCACAACGGCCAGAGAGAATCAACCACAACCAGCATCGGCTGCTGGAAGTATACAAGGATGCCGAAGGAATTGCGTGGCCTGCCCCTCCTTTCGGCCCCGAAATCGCTGTCACCGCAGCCTTTACGACGAAGCGAAGACGACCCGGTTTCGCCCCTGCTGCTTGGCTTGGTACAGGGCCTGGTCCGCCTTGTCGAGCATGGCCGCAAGGCCCTCACTGCCGGGCTCGACCTCGGGCACCATGGTCACCACCCCCAGGCTGATGGACACCCAGGGCGAGATGGTGGATCCGCTGTGGTCGATGTTGAGGTGCTGGACCGCGGCGCGGGTGCGTTCGGCCAGCATCATGGCCCCCTCGGCGGAGGTGTCAGGCAGGACAATCACAAACTCTTCGCCGCCATACCGAGCCACCATGTCCGCCGGGCGATGGATTTGCTGCTGCAGGCTGCTGGCCACGGCCATCAGGCAATGATCCCCCTTGAGATGGCCATAGGTGTCGTTGAAACGCTTGAAGAAATCCACATCCAGCAGGATGACGGACAGGGGCTCCCGGCTGCGCATGGCGCGGCGATATTCCTTGTGCATGCTCAGATCAAAGGCGCGGCGGTTGGCGATCCCGGTGAGGCCATCCTGCATGGACATCAGCATCAGCTGTTGATTGGCGTTTTTCAGTTCCCCGGTCCGTTGGTTGATGGTCTCGACCAGGGCGTCAAGACTGTTGGCCAGGGCGCCGATCTCATCGTTGCGGTCCAGGGCAAGACGAAGGGAATAGTCGTTCTCGTGCTGCAGTTTGACCGCATGCGCGGTCAGGCGTTTCACCGGTCGAAGGATGACATGCTGTAACGAAATACTCAAGATGAGGAGGATCACGACCCCGGAGGCGATCATCAGGGCAGCGGCGTATCGGATGCTGGCAATACCCTTGCGCGTCACCTCGGACGGCATCAGGTAGCGCACGCCAAAAATCGGTTGTGCGGAACTGCCCTGATATGCGGCGCAGGTCTTGATAAAGGCTCCCTCCCGCGCGGTGGTGTAGCGCAGGGCCTCCAACTGCACTGTTTGTGCGTTTGCCACCTCGCAGGGGGATGCGCCGCCGGTAAGCGGATGGATGATGTCAAAGGCGATCCGGGTCTGTTCGCCCAGGGTCTTGCGCATGGCCTCGTCGAGAAATCGTCCCATGATGAGCCAACCGTTTCCAGGTCCGGAGCCGTCGGAACGGAGAATCTCCCGGGTGGAAAACAGCAGCGGCCCGAATTCGGTATCGAGCACACCGGCTCGCACCTTGCCCTGCTCGCCCGAAGCTCGCTCGGCAAGCAGCGGATGATCCCCGGCGATGGTTCCGGCGGCGAGAAAAGAAAAGTCCAGGGGTTTTTCCCCGGAATAATCAAAGGCATGCCGCCAGACGATGGCGCCGTCGGGTCGGGCGAAGACCAACAGGTTCAGCCGATTCAACGCCAGGGTTTCCTGATTGAGGTTTTTAGCAGTGAAATCATCGGACTGCTTATCGATGAAGGCATGGGAGTCGTCCCACTGGGCCCAGTCGCCGCAGAGTCCATGCAGGTGGACGATTTCCCGGTCTATGGCATGGAAGATGCGTTGCAGATTTTCCCCGGCCTCACGGCGTTCCAGGTCGAGGTAACTCGGGTAGATAACAAAGCGCTGGATGAGAAAATCGATTGCCCCCAGCAGGGCGAACAAAGTGCACATGATGGCAAACACTTTGGTGCGGATGGACATGCGGTCTTCCTTGCGCCCTGGCTTGTTCGGAGCGCGACGGCTACGGTCGGTCACCGGCGGTGCGGTGGCCGTGTGCAGAGAAGGGGATTCGATCTGGGGATGCCCGAAAGCGGTCGGCAACAATGGCGAACAATTCCCGCTAAACATTGGCGCGGAAGAATTATCCGGCTTTCCCCTGAAACGATGATACCGGAGAGCGCGGGGAATTACAATTCGACAGGGACAGGGAGACAGGAAACAAGGCGATGGACACACAGGCCGCCCAAGGCGACGAAGGTTCCCCCGTCCGCTCCGGTGCGGACGGGGGGCATGCGGGGGAGGTGGCCGTGAGGCCGTGGTTCCGGCTTCCGGGCAGTCCGTCTTTGCAATAACGGTCTAGATGGAAGTAACGCAGGCGTTCAGGGGCGAACAGACCTCATAGCCGCGATCACCCTTGAACGGGTTGAAGACAAGCGTGGGACAGGGAGCGCCCTTGATCACCCGTTCCGCCACACTGCCAAGCAATATTTTCTCGATTCCCTTGGCGCCATGGGTGCTGATTATGATGAGATCCGCCCTGTTGTCGCTGGCATAAGCGAGAATAGCGTCCACGACGTCGCCTTTGATCACCGCCCCGTCGCATTCCAGACATTTACCCTTCACGGTTTCCAGGAAGCTGGTCATCTGTTTTTCCGACTGGGCCAACAAGTTTTTATCGATCTGCACCCACGTATTGGGATCAAAATCCATGCTGTCGGGAAGTCTCATCATCACATGCACAAAGGTGATTCGCCCGTTCAGTTTATTGGCCATATAGATGGCAAAGTCTGCCAGTGTATTGGTATGTTTGTTGAAATCCACAGGAACAATGATGCGCCGAATGCCTTCCATCATACACCTCCTTGCGGCGCAAAGAGCCTCCTCGGCACTCCCGCCGCTCATTTCTGCTTTTTTCCAGCTGGGCCATCTCCGGTCCAAGC
>JBGSPP010000173.1:0-2615 GCA_041738515.1 Desulfobulbus sp. | reverse complement strand
CAGCCGGTCCAGCACCAGGACGATGCCGAACGGGGCCGGCCAGTTGCCCAGCGGGTAGGCGATCAATGTCCCAGTCCCGGCCTGCAGCAGCAGTCCGATGGCGATCGGCAGCAGGCCGGCGGTGGCGCAGAGGGACACTGTCGCCTGTGGCCGCGGACCCCGACTGCCAAGAAAGAGGTTGACCACCGCCGCTGCCAGCGGCAGGAGCAGAGGTGCAATGATCCAGTGATTCATCGTCGCTCCTCCGCGCCGTCAACGTGGTCGGTCCCCAGTTCACTTCGAGCGCGGAGGGCCAGGATGACGACAAAGGCCGTCATGCCAAAGCCGATCACGATGGCCGTCAGCACCAGGGCCTGGGGCAGGGGATCGGCGACAGCCGCGGAACCGCCTGCCAGGGGTGGGGCGCCCGCCACCAGACGGCCGGTGCAGAACAGAAAGAGATTGACTGCGTAGGACAGCAGCGAAAGGCCCAGGACCACGGGAAAGGTGCGGACCCGCAGGATGAGGAAGACGCCACAGGCCACGAGCACGGCGATGATCAGAGCCATAAGGGCTTCCATCAACGCCCTCCCCCTGCTTCCATGCAGCGCTGGTTCAGCTTGCCCAGAGTGGCGAGAATCAGCATCAGCACACCCACCACCACCAGGTACACACCCAGGTCGAAGAGCATGGCCGTGGCCAGTTCGATTTCGCCGACCAGCGGCAGCGCGAAATGACCGAAGGCTGAAGTAAGAAAGGGCCGACCGAACAACCAGCTGCCGCTCCCGGTGGCCAGGGCGAGCAACAGCCCCCAGGCAATCAGCCGGTGGTAGCGCACGGCCCATTGCTCCCGGGTCCAGGCGATGCCGCTGGCCATGTACTGCAGGATGAGAGCGGCGGCGGTGACCAACCCGGCGATGAACCCGCCCCCCGGCGCATTGTGGCCGCGCAGGAACAGATAGACCGAAACCAGCAGCGCCAGCGGCAGCAGAAAGCGGGTGGTCTGGGCCACTATCAGTGGATAACGCTCGGTTGTCCGGTGGCTGTGGCCTGCAACTTTTTTACCCGCAGGCAGGCAGAGCCCGTCCAGCAGGGCGTGGATGGCCAGGGCGGCGATGGCCAGCACGGTAATTTCGCCCAAGGTGTCGAAGCCGCGAAAATCGACCAGGATCACATTGACCACGTTGGCGCCCCCGCCGCCGGAGAGGCTGTTGGCGGTGAAAAACCCGGAGATCGTCGCCTGCGGCAGGGTCAGCATGGCCCAGGCGAGCAGGCCCGTGCTTCCGCCCAGCGTCAGGGCCAGCAGGAGATCGCGGCCGCGACGCGCCAGCGTTGATTCCACCTGGCCCTGCTGCGGCAGGAAAAACAGGGCCAGCAGCAGCAGGATGATGGTCACCACCTCGATGGCCAGCTGGGTCAGGGCCAGGTCCGGCCCGGAAAAGCGGACAAAGGTCAGGGCCGACATCAGGCCGACCAGGCTCAGGGGCAGCAGGGCGAGCAGCCTCTGCCTGCGCCAGCGGACGGTGAGCACTGCCCCGGTGATGATGACCAGGCCGCCCAACAGGGTGAGGCCATCGACCGGCGTCCGTGGCAGCGTCCCGGTCAGGGGACTGTTGCCCGTTGCCAGCGGCGCGGCCATGGCCAAGGCGGCCAAAGCTAGGAGGAGGAAGGAATACCGCTGCAGAGAGCCGTTTTCCATGGCGCGGCTCAGGCGGCCGGCGCCGGTGAAGGCGGCCTCGATGAATCCGGAAAAAAGACGGCGATCATCCACCGGCGGCATGAGCCGGTCATGGAGGGCGAACAGCCGATGGCGCTGCCCATACAGGACGATGCCGCCGATCAGGGCGATCAGGCTCATCACCACCGGCAGATTGAAGCCGTGCCAGATCGCCAGGTCAAAGGGCGGCAGGGAGCCACCCAGCACGGAGGCCGCGGCGATGCGGAGAAACGGCTCCACGGTCAGGCCGGGCAGGAGGCCCACCAGCAGGCAAAGGCCAGCCAGGATCTCCAAGGGCAGTTTCATCAATTTCGGGGCGTCATGGGGCGGGAATTTGGGCAGATTGACCGGTTCTCCATTGAAAAAGACGTCATGGACGAACCGGGCCGAGTAGGCCACGGAAAAGACGCCGGCCAGGACCGCGGCCGCGGGCAGCATCCAGCCAATAGCGGCCAGCCCGCCCAAGTGCACGGTCTCGGCAAAGAACATCTCTTTGGACAGGAATCCGTTGAGCAGGGGTACCCCGGCCATGGCCGCCGCCGCCACCATGGCCGGCACGGCTGCGTGCGGCATGTACCGCCAGAGGCCGTTGATTCGCCGCATGTCCCGGGTGCCGGTTTCATGGTCGATGATACCCACGGTCATGAACAGGGAGGCCTTGAAGGTGGCGTGGTTGATGAGATGGAATACCCCGGCCACTGCGGCCAGCGGCGTGTCCAGGCCGAACAGCAGGGTGATCAGTCCGAGATGACTGATGGTGGAATAGGCGAGCAGGCCTTTGAGGTCATGCTGAAACAGGGCCAGATAGGCCCCGAACAGCAGGGTCGCCAGCCCGACCACGCTCACCAGGAAGAACCAGGGGTCAGTGCCGGACAAAACCGGGTACAACCGGGCCAGGACAAAGACGCCTGCCTTGACC
>JBGSPP010000172.1:0-5115 GCA_041738515.1 Desulfobulbus sp. | reverse complement strand
GCGGCCAGGAGAATGGCAACCTGGGCCGCGGTGGCCAGCCGGCCCTAGGGCTGATAGAAGAGGAAGAAGACCGAGGCGGCCAGCCCCAGCGCGCCGAGGAAGGAGGCGATCTTCATGCCCAGACTGAGCCGTTTCTGGCCTAGCCCGGTGTCGATGTCGAAGCTTGCAGCCAGATCGGCGAGCAGGCGGGCATGGTAGCCGTCGATGGCCCGACGCGATTCCTCGGGCAGGACGACGACCTTTTCCCGTTCCAGAACGGCCAGTTCGGCGCGAAAACTGTCGATGCGGTCGGCCCTGTGCTGGGCCTCGGCCTGTGAGTGTATGGGCATGGGAGGCGTTGACTGGTGGATGCTCGATTTGGGGTGATCGAACCCGGCTGCCGGGACAGGAACGGCCGCCACAGCCCGGTGGGCTATTTTTCCTGGAGGATTTTGATCGTCTCCAGCTCAAACCGGGCGATGAGCGGGTTGTACTTGGCCAGGTTGTTTAACGTCTCCCGGAAATCCTTGCCGAGAAAGCCATCCCGGGCGGACATCACGAAGCCGGCCTCGACGTGCTTGATCGCGATCAGGGCGGCGGTTACGGCGATGTTGCCCCGCATGGAGCAACTGCCCTTGGCGCCGTCGCAAAAGCCGCCGCCGATGGCGGAAACAAAACTGTTGTAGGCGGAGTTGAACAGGGATAGCTCGTTTTTCAGAAAGAGAATGCCGCCTATCACCCCGGCCCCGGCCGCGTACTGGGCCCCGCAGACCGAGGAGACCTCGCCGAAACGGGTGGTGATAATGGTGGTCAGGAGGATTGAGACCAGCACGGCCTTTCTCTCCAACTCTTCCCCCAGGGTGCGCGTCCTGGCCCAGCTGACTACCGGGATCATGCAGGTCAGGCCCTTGTTGCCTGAACCGGCGCAGCTCATCACCGGGATGGGATCGCCGTTCATACGGGCAAAGATGGCGCCCATAACCAGGCTTTCCATCTCATTGCCCTCGGCATGGACGTATTGCTGCCCGTGCAGGGCGGCCGCCATGTTGCAGGCAATCCCCTGTTTGACCACCTGCCGCAGTCCGGCGTCCATGGCGAGGTCATCGACCAGCGCCGGCCAGTGCTCCGGATGATAGCAGTGATCCTCGAAGGCATGAGCCGCCGGGCTGAATCCCGCGGCTGCGGCATCTCCCCGCGGCAGGTCCTGGCCATTCTTTCGCAGCCGCACCAGGTTGGTATGACCGCCCTGGATCACGACCTCCACCGTGTTAGCCACGCCCAGGCAACGCAGATCGATGAGCAACCCCTCGGTGTCGACCAGCTCGATGGTGGTGATGTCGCGGGCAAGGAGCTGGTCCGCCTGTTCCAGTACGGACGGGTCAAGCCCGGCAAAGATGGACAGCCGCCGTTGCGGGCTGGCGGCGACGAAACCAAGCATCAGGGCCCAATGGACGCCCCGTCGCTCGCCGGCGCCGGGAATGCCGGCGGCAAAGGCGTTTTTATAGGTACGATGATCGATCCGCAGGGTGAAGTATTGTGGCGCCTCGCCGAGATGCCTGCCGGCAAAGCTGGCGGCATAGGCTACGGCCGAAGGCTCGGTGCAGCCTGAGGTGAGTTCGAGCGAGCCAAGGAGACAGGAGGCAAGAGAAGGCATGGGGTATACCGGGTCAAAACAACCTTGTTGCAGGAATTGGCGAACTATACGTCATCCGCTGATCATCTGCAATTCCTAGTCCTGGCTACGGATTTAACAATCTGTTTTTACAAGGGATTAATAAAAAATTTCTCCAGGTTCGGAGTGTGGAGGCTCCCTGCGTAGCATGTTGTCGCGCCTGGTTGTTTCTTCATGCAACCTTCATCCGTCGGTGCTACATTGCGCCATGAAAACAGGTTCCCACGCCGTGGGGCGTGGGAGCGCCGATTGATCCTCACCACCCATCCACTATGACTATCCCTTCCGTGCCGACACGCGGCCGAACTCTGGGTTACGCCGCCCGCGTCTACGATCTGCTGGAGCCGCTCTGCCTGCTGAGCAAGCAGGCGGAGTACGACCTGACGCTCATAGAAACCCTCAACCCCCAACCCTCGGACACCGTGCTCGACCTGGGCTGCGGCACCGGCGTGTTGTGCGAGCAGATCGCCAGTAGGTTGCAGCCCGAGCTCGGCGGCTGTGTCACCGGGATCGACGCCGCCGGCGAGATGATCGCCTTTGCCCGGAAAAAGCGGGGTGCGCCCCACTGCCGTTTCGAGGCCATGGCCGCCGAACACCTGGAATTTGCCGACGCCTCCTTTGATGCCGTGGTCTCCAGCCTCTTTTATCATCATGTGCCCCTGGACCTGAAACAGCGCAGCCTCGACGAGGCCTTCCGGGTGCTCAAGCCGGGCGGCCGGTTGATCATCGCCGACATGCACCGGCCGACCACATTATTTGGCACCCTTGTCTCCCACGTGTCGCGCTGGGTGTTCCTGCAGCCGCAGATCGGCGAGAACATTCGCGGGGTGCTGCCCGGCCTGATGGTCGGGGCAGGATTTCCGCTGCCGCGCACGGTGGCCGAGTATTTCGGCTACATTGCCGTTTTTGCCACGGCCAAGCCGCAATGACCGGCCCCCCGCCCGCCATGGAAGGCCAACTCGAGGAGATCTCGGCCCTGGAATTCGAGTTGCGCGCCGGCCTGGAAGGGTTCTGGGAGGTCGCGGCCGTCATCCTTCAGGAGGGTGTGGTCCGCCTGGTCCCGCCTGAGGCGGCTACATTTTCGCTTAAGCACAACTTCTTCACCACCCTGTTTCTCTACTCCTATTACCGGGCGGGAATCCCGGTCGAGCGGCGCATCCTCTACACCTCGGTCAACCAGTGCCTGCGCGGCATGGTCACGGGCTGCGACAACCTGCTCGACGACGAATACAAGACCACTCTGGAAACCAACCTGCCGCCCCAGGCCCACCGGTTCCGCTCGGTGCTCGACATCATGGTCGCCGATCGGGTCCTGTTCGCCCTTCTCACCCGCCACTGCCGCCAGAACGGCCTCGATGTGGAACGGGCCATCCAGGCCGGCGCCGTCTCCCTGCGGGCTCTGGCCAGAAGCGGGGCGCAGGAGGCCTCCGAGGAGGGCGGCATCGGCGAGCGTCTGACCCCGGACCAGATCCTCGACCAGGTCCATCGCTACAAGACGGCCATGCTCTTCCAATCCACCTGGGCGGTGCCGTCAGTGTTCGAGGACGAGATTACGCCCGCGGCCCGTTCCGTCCAGCAGGCGCTCTACGCCATCGGCATCGGCTGCCAGATCCTGGACGACATCGTCGATCTGGTCGCCGACCTGCGCGATCGCCGCCACAACTACGTGGCTTCGGTGCTTGTCCACCAGGCGGATGCGGGCGCCTGGCTGCGATTGAATGAGCTGGCAGTGGAGAATGCCGGCGCAGATCGCCTGTATGCGGAATTCCCCGAATTCCGGCCGCGGATGACGGCTGTGGCCCTGGGCTATCTCGAAGGCGGGCTGCGCTCGCTGTTCTTCGACCGGCATCGCCATCTGGTCCGGCCCGCGGCCGCCTTCATCGCCGAACGGATCGGCGTGCCACTTTCGCCGGGATAAGTGCGCTGCCATGCGGACGGGGTTTCTCGTAAAAATTGCCTGCCTGATCCTGCTGCGCTCCTGGCGGGCCACGGCCGTGCTCTCGGTAATGGTTGTCTCGGCGGTGGCGGCGCTGGTTTTTCTGTCGGCACTGGCCGTGGGCACCAACGATGCCATGATCCGCAACTCCACCGGCCTGTTTTCCGGGCAGATCGCGGCCAGCCGGATCAGCGGCGAGGCGGATGTCCGCCTGCTGACCATCCCGGGCGTAGCCCGGGTCTTGCCCCGCATCCATCGGCAGGTACTGCTCCGGCACGGCGACCGGGTGGAGCCGATCCTGCTGGTCGGCGTCAAGCCTGCGGAGGAAAAGACGGCCACCGCCCTGTGGCGCAAGACCGTAGCCGGCAGGTATCTCGTTGCTGGCGAGGCGGCCCTGTATCTCAACCAGGAGACGGCCCGCCGCCTTAATGCGGACGTGGGCGCGCTCGTTTCCCTGGGGACCGTCCCCGGCGAGATAGCGATGCCCTGCACCTTGGTCGGTCTGTACAAGACCGGCATCGGTCAACTCGACCAGGGCATGGCCTTCACATCCATCGACGCCCTGCCGGGGCAGGGGGGCGAGCGGTCCGCCGCCGTCTTTCTCCGGACCGGCACGGACGTGGCCCAGATCGTCGACGCCTATCGGCAACTCCTGCCCGGGGCGACCTTCACCGCCTGGACCGAGTTCATGCCCGACCTCAAGCAGTTGATCGATCTGGAAGGCCTCTGCATGGCCTTGGTGATAATCCTGGTGTTTGCCATCGTTTCCGTGGGCATCGCCTGCGCCTTTCTCCTCTTTGCTCTGAAAAACATTCGCGAACACGGGATCATGAAGGCCATGGGCGTCATGGCCGGTGAAACCGCCCTCCTGCTGACCGCCCAGATCGGCCTGCTCACCGTCTCGGCGGCCGTCGTCGGCGCCCTGCTCGGCGCCTTGGCGACCATGCTCCTGGCCCGGACCGGCATCGATATCGGCGCCTTCACCTCGCACAACCAGTACTTTTCCGTGTCCGGCGTCATCCATCCCCGACTGACCGCCCCGGCCCTGCTCGCCTCCCCCTCGGCAGCGATCGTTTTCGGCTTAGCAGCCGCCGTCTGGCCAACCCTGTACCTCATCCGCAAAAGCCCGGCGGACATCCTCCGGGGGATCTAGCCATGATCGACATCCGGGCGGTGAGCAAGCGCTACACTTCGGGACGCGGCCATGTCGCAGCCCTCGCAGATATTTCGTTCTCGGTGGCGCGGGGTGAAGGCATTGTCCTGGCCGGCAGGTCGGGCAGCGGCAAAACCACCCTGCTCAACTGTATCGGCGCCCTGGAAACCCCGGATAGCGGCGCCATTGTCTGCGACGGCAGAGATTTCGGCAGGCTGAGTGCCAGGCAGCGCACCCGGTTTCGGCGGGAGATGGTGGGGTTCGTCTTCCAGGCCGGCAATCTGCTGCCTTGGCTGACGGTCGAGGAAAATCTGCAATTCCCGCTGGAATTGAACAATATCCGCGGTGGCAGGCAGCGGGATCGAATCAAGGAGT
>JBGSPP010000168.1:0-30596 GCA_041738515.1 Desulfobulbus sp. | reverse complement strand
ACGGTGTGGGCGTCCCGGCGGGCGATGTCGGCCACCGTACGCAGGTTGCGCACCTCGATCTCCTGGGCGCGAAAGGCGTCCCAGTCCGGGGCCTCGCGCATCACCGTCTTGAACACATCCAGCCGCGACAGGATGCCGACCAGGCGGCCGTCCTTATCCACCACCGGCAGCCGCTTCATGGCCCGGGCAAGCATCAGGTCCACCGCCTCGGTCAGGGGCTGGTCCTCCCGGATGACCAGCGCGGGCGCGGTCATGGCCTCCTCTACCCGTTTGCTGGCCAGATCGGCCATCACCGCAGCGATGCCCTCCTGGCCGGACTCGCTGAGCAGCCCTAGGCGCAGCGGCAGGCCGCCCTTGTGGATCAGGTCGCCCTGGGTGAGGACGCCGATCGGCCGCATGCGCCCGTCCACCACCGGCAGGCCGGTGTAGATCGAGGAAAGCAGCAGGCTGGCCGCCACGTTCAGAGGGGTGTCGGCGGCGACACTTGCCGGCTCGGGCGTCATTACGTCCCGCACGGTCAACTGCCGGGGGAAGAAGGTGTTGGCGGCCTTGTGGCTGACCACCGCCAGGTCATGCAGGGCGATGATGCCGTTGCCCACCCGTTCGTCGAGTCCGGCCAGGACCAGGTGGGTTTCCGCCGCCGGCAGGATGATGTAGATGCGGATCGGCAGGTTGTAGGAAAGCACCTCCAGCCGGCCGCTGGCCACCTCGCCGCTTTCGTAGCAGCCGGCAATGCCGCGGGTGACGATGCACCGGGCCGCGATCTTCAGCTCGCGGATGTAGTCGAGGACCGCGTCGGTCACTGGCTTGTTGCGGTGGCGGGCCTCTTCGTTGGTGAAGATTTCGATTGCCTTGTAGTTGAGCATGGTCCGCTCCTATTTCAGTCCACCCAGGCGCATGCCCAGGTAGGTCAGGGCCAGGCCGCCCGCGTTGTTGATGAGGATGTTGGTCAGGGCTTGCAGCGCCAAGCCGGACCGGCCGGCGTTGACGGTTTCCAGGGAAAAGGAGGAAAAGGTGGTGAGTGCGCCGAGATAGCCGGTGATGAGCAGGAGCCGCACGTCCGGGGTCAGCAGCCGGGAGCGGTCGGCGAGCGCGAACAGCAGCCCGATAAGAAAGCAGCCTGCCAGGTTGACCACCATCGTGCCCCAGGGAAACCCGGTCCCCCACAGTCTCGCGGTCAGCAGACCGACGCCGTAGCGGCTGGCCGCCCCCAGACTGCCGCCGACCATCACCAGCAACCATTTATAGCCCATGATCATCGCTGTAACACCCCACTGATCCAAACTGTCTGCTCAACCAGGCCGCATGCAGCCCTGCCGTCGTGCTACCAGAGATTCAGCCTTCCGTCATCCAGTTTTCACCATTCAGCCTTCGGTTCAGAGGCGTTCTATCTTGGGCAATACAAAGAGTACCGGGTGGTGGAGTCAGGCGAAAGGAACCGCTGCACCGGCGTTTTTCATACGCTCCAGACATACGTTTCAAGATGGTCTCAGATTGGGCAAGGAGACAATGGCGGAAAAAGATGGATGCGAATCGTGCTTGAATGGCACAGACGAGACGAGCCTGTCGCAAAACCGATGCAACAGCTTCCGGTACATATTATTGATTTATTGAATTAATACAGGATTATTTCACCCATGGACTATCTCTGGTCAACCATATGCACCGCTGATTCACCAAGCCCAACCGGAGTCTCCTGCGCCTGCTGCCGATATCCATCGACCAGTTGGTGGCCAGTGATCATTTTGGCATCGCCAACCACCTGTCCCCATTCGCCAAAACTCAGGTTGGTGGTCAAGCATCAGACTGTGAACACCCTTTGCGACCGCACCTGGGAAGGATTGGAAATGTTCAAGGTTTTGCTCGCCAAAAGGGGTGAGCTAAAAAACGCCCACAGGGCGACGCTTTAGACATACCCATGTCCGGGGATGTGATAGAATGGGTGTATCCGGAGTGGCCCGGCTGAATCGGTTCACCAGCCCCCGTGGCCTTGAGACGAAGCGGATGGAATGGCAGGCGTACTGAAACAGTGAAGGGTCCCTTGCGGGATTGGCCGAACTTTTTGTGCTTGCATTCGCGGAGGTGAGGGAGCATGGCACCTCCGCCCGCTTCACCTCCAGAGCGGGATTCAGGATCTGGTGCAAAATGATCAAGAGCTACCCAAAAAATCAGCGGAAGAGGCGTTACAATAATGAAAAGAAACGAGCAAGGCCAACCATTAGAAATATCTGTTACTATTCTAAACAAATGGCAAAATATTGTCGACATTATGGCTGAATTGATTGGCATTCCAGCTGCACTCATTATGCGCGTGGTTGAATCTGATATAGAAGTTTTTATTGCAAGTAAAAATGACAGCAATCCTTATCACCCCGGGGACCATGAGCATTTTATCGGATCAGGATTGTATTGCGAAACTGTCATAAATACAAACTGCAAACTATTGGTTCCCAACGCATTCGCTGATGAGAAATGGAAGAATAATCCAGATGTAAAGCTTAATATGATATCATATCTAGGATTTCCAATTCTTCTTCCAGATGGAAAACCATTCGGTACCATTTGCGTTCTTGATGATAAAGAAAATTTTTATTCCGACACTTATGAAAATCTTATAATCAATTTTAGAGAAATAATTCAGTCTCAGCTGGAACTTATATACATGAATACCGCACTGGGAGAAGAAAATAGTAATTTTTCAGATTATTTTGCAGAAATAAAAATGCTTCGTGGCATTGTACCAATATGTTCTTTCTGCAAAAAGATTAGAGATACTGACGGATGTTGGAGTGAAGTCGAAGCTTACGTCTCGAAACATTCAGAAGCACAATTCAGCCATGGGTTTTGCCCAGAATGTGAGAAAGTACATTACGGTGATTTACTCGAAGGCTCCTCATAGAGATGTTGCCTCCGGTTTCTTCCACATCCCTCTTTTCAAGAATGTAAGCGAATGGAAATTGTTGCTGATGGCATAAGACAAGGTGTCTTTGGGCCGGTGTTCCTGGCCGAGCGCAGGTAAAAGCAGAAAAGGAAAAAACAAGATGAGGCTGCATTTATTTTTCATGAAAGACGAAGATAGGCGACCGGTATGTTGGCCATGTAAATTATTGAACAATTCATCGTCTTTTCAACAAGAAGTGTCGTCTGGCAAGACGGCCGGCGCACACCAAGAGGGCGGCCATTTTTTTTGGAGCCTAATTCTTTTCACAAGACATCCTTGATGTGTGTATTCCAGCAATCGATAGACCAGAACCGGAACCATCGGCCCCAGATTGGGGCGGCCACTCTTCAGGTCACCAAGATCGTCCCAGGAAAAATCGTGTCTACCGGCGGTTGATTGCATGACACCCTCCCTTCAGTGTGCTGGAAGAAGCCCGATGGGACAAGGGTACCATGCATCGCATCTGCGTCAGCCCAATCGTACTGCTTCCAGTATGCCGTACAACCTGACATGCGATCAATGCCGAAGAAGATTCCTCCGATAGAAACTCTTGTTCTCAAAGGAAATTTCTTGACGACACCCCTGGAAACCAGGATCATGAAGAGAGAAAACAATTGTTTTTCTGGGATGCGAGAAGGGACGGTTGCCTTGGCAAGAGCACGGTTGGTCGTATGGTGGCCAAATTCTTTTCTTCCACCCTGTCGTCAGAGCAGGATCTGCGATGAGAGGCATCTATGCAACGGATTCGCAAACGGTTGGTCCTTCAGTTTTTGTGGCATATTTCCTGGGCAGTGGCCTTGATCGCCGCCACAGGCTTGGCTCTTGGAGGGTGCGACCGGAAGGAGCCGCTCCGCCTCGGGTTCATCGGGGGCCTCAGCGGCAAAGGGGGAGGCCTGGGAACAGCCGGCAGGGACGGGGTTCTCCTGGCTATTGAGGAGTGCAATCGCCAGGGGGGGATAAGGGGGCAAAAGATCGAACTGCTGGTCAAGGATGACGGCAATCTGGCGGAACAGGCCAACCAGGCCGAGCGGGAGTTGATCGATGCCGGCGTGCACGCCATCATCGGTCCCATGACCAGCGAGATGGCCTCGGCGGTGTATGAAACTGTTCAGGCCAGCGGCCTGGTCATGATTCCGCCCACTGTTACCAGTTCTACATTTGTCGGACGTGACGACCATGTTCTTCGGGTTGCCGGTATCAACGAGGTGTTGAGTATTGGTCTCGCCAAACATTGTGCCCGGCAGCAGGCTTGGAAAACGGCCGCGATTATCTTCGATCTCGCCAACAAAACCTACTCCCAGACTGTAGCCGAGGTTTTTGAGCAGACCTTCAATGGAGAAGGCGGGCGGATAGACCAACGTCTCTCCTTTACCTCGAGTAGCGAATACTCTCTGAAAGCCTTGGCCGCTCAGGCCCTGAACGGGCAGCCGGATGGGGTTCTGGTCATCGCGGCACCGATGGAAGCCGCTCTCCTCTGCCAGCAGTTGAAAAAACAGGACAACCGGATCGCCCTTGCCGTTTCCGGCTGGGCCCTTGCCGAGGAATTCATTCAGAACGGCGGCCAGGCGGTGGAAGGGGCAGTTCTATCGACCCACTACCCACCCGATTACGTTCATCCCGCTCTCACCGCCTTTCAGCAATCCTTCCAGCAGCGATTTAACCGCCGTCCCTCATTCCCCTCCGAAGTCGCATACGAAGCGGCTACGGTGATCCTCGCCGGATTGCACGAAGAGACGGTGCCCCGACAGTTGAAAGCCACACTTTTACGGATGCAGCGGTTTCCAGGTTTGCGAGGGGTGCTGATCTTCGATCGTTTTGGTGATGTGCAGCGGGCCCCTTCCCTTGTCACGGTCAAGAACGGAGCATTTATCAGCCTGCCATGAAAGCGAGCATGCGGGTAGGCAGTCTCAGCCGGCGACTTTCCCTCAGTTTCATCGTTGCCGCCCTGCTCCCTCTCCTGGCAACGGGATGGGCAACGCTTGGCTATCTGAGCGCTTCGGGACAGCAGGAGACCTTGAGCCGCAATCAGATGCTCGCCGAATCCTACGCCCGGCAAGTGGAATACTTTCTTCGCCAGCCCATGTCCAGTCTGGAACAGATCGATTTGCTCGTCAGCCATCATCTGGAAAAGGACACGGAGCATATCCAGGATTACTTGGAATCGTTAGTCAAATCGAATCCTGCGCTCGAAACCCTGTTATTGTTGTCACCCGGTGGTCAGGTCAAGCAGATGTATCCGTTTGATGAGGACCTTATCGACACCGACATGTCCCTGCAGCCCTTTTTTAAGAATATCAACCGCACGGGGGGCTTTCAGTGGTCGCCGGTCTTCCGGTCGCCGCGAACCGGCGAAGTGACGGTGACATTGAGTCGGCGACTGACGAGCAGTGTCGTGGTCGGTCATCTCAACCTTGCAACCTTAAGCGAGTTCACCGCTTATCTGTCCCAGCATTTGGATATCACCGCCTTCCTGGTCGATGCCGCCGGTGTTGTTATCGCCCACCCCAATAAAGATCATGTGGCCACTCGCGCCAGCATTCAAACCTTGGGCATCGACCCGGATCTGCTCACCGGTCAGGCAGAGTTTGTGCAAAGTGATGGCAGCCAAGAGGCGTTCTTTCTCGGTAGCCAAGCGCTGTCCTCGACCGGCTGGCGCCTGGGAGTAATGCAGTCCGAGGCGACTGCATTGGCGCAGGTACGCCGGTTCAAAATATTCATATGGGGTGCGACGTTACTGGCCGCCACCCTGGCGCTGCTGCTTGCCATGACCAGCATCCGAGCAGCAGTCCGGCCGTTGCAGCGTTTCACGAGCGAGGCGAAGCGCGTGGCGGCCGGAGAATATACCCTCGATCTGGCCGCGAGCCCATTCGAGGAAATCGAAGAACTGCGCAAGGCCTTTTTTCAGATGGTCAAATCGGTGTGGCAGCGTGAAGCCATGCTGCAGCAGCAGGCCGATGAGTTTAGAAGCTATTACGAACTGGGATTGATCGGCATGGCCGAACTTGATCCCTCGGGCTGCTGGCTCTCGGTCAATCCCTATCTTGAGGAAATGTTGCAACAACAAAGCACGGAGTTGATCGGCCGTTCGTGGTGGGATCTGTCCGATGCCACGGAGCGTACGCGAGAGCAGGAACTGTTTGCCGATGTGATCGCCGGCCGCAAGACCGGGTATGGTGTGCAGAAGCGGTTTCACCTGCCGGGTCGGGTCATCGATACGGAAGTATCTGTTGCTGCCGTACAAAGCGATCCTGATAGTGCCATTTCCCTGCTGATCGTTATCATTCAGGACATCACCGAGAAGAAGCAAATACAACAAACCTTGCTGGAGCACCATCAGGACCTGGAACGCATCGTGGAAGAGCGCACTCGTTCACTGCATGCCGCCAACATCGAATTGGCGCGTTCACAGGAAGAATATGCCGAACTCTACGAAAATGCTCCGGATATGTACTGTACGATCAGTGCCGCGCCGTTCACGATCGTTCAATGCAACCAGCGCATTGTTAGTCAATTGGGATGGGAAAAATCCGCACTGCTGGGACAAACGATTGAAATGCTGTATCCGGCTGAAGAATTGACCGCTGCGACCGCATATTTTTCCGGAATCGTTGCCTCCAATGTACCAAAGGAGACGGAACAACAACTGCGTCATATCGGTGGTCGAGTGATCGATGCCGTCCTGACCGTGTCTCCAACCTTCGACAATCAGGGCCAATTGCGTGATATCAAATGTTGCTGGGTGGATATCGGGGGGCAGAAAGCCGTCCAACGGCGTCTGAGCGAACTCACCAGAGAACTCGGTCGTTCGAATCAGGAGTTGCAGCAGTTCGCCTACGTCGCCTCGCATGATTTGCAGGAGCCCTTACGCATGGTGGCCAGCTATACCCAACTGCTTGTCGAGCGGTACGCGGATCAATTGGACGAGCGGGCCACAAAATATCTGGGCTATGCCAGAGAAGGGGCGGAACGGATGCAGCAGTTGGTCGAGGACCTCCTCAGTTACAGCCGGGTCACAACCCGAGGAATGGAATTGGGAGCGGTTGCTTCGGCAGAGGTACTCGCAAAGGTTCTGGTCAATTTGCATCGGCGAGTCGAGGAGAGTGGAGCGGTCATCACCCATGATCCACTCCCCTTGATCAGAGGGGATGCCTCACAACTGATGCAACTGTTTCAGAATCTTATCGGCAACGCCTTGAAATTTCAGAGGGAGACCGAGCCGAAAATCCATATCGGGGTTATCCGCAAGGATCAGCACTGGCAATTTTCCGTAACCGACAACGGTATCGGTATCGATCCCCGGTATGCATCGAAGATATTCACCATTTTCCAACGGTTACATACCAGGGAAGAGTTTCCGGGAACCGGCATCGGTCTGGCGATCTGCAAGCGTATCGTTGAGCGACATAACGGCGCCATCTGGTTTGCCTCCGTGCCCCAGGAAGGAACCACCTTTTTCTTCACCCTACCGGCCGTGGCATCCGAGGAAATGGGCGAGGGGGCCTGACAGCCATGATCACTGCCAAAACGATTGCAACAAGGCGAGAAAATAACATCCGGCGGATCAACATTCTCTTGGTCGAGGACAATCCGGGCGACGCGGACCTGGTCCACGAGGCCTTGGAACAGAGCAGGAGTATCAATACAATTCATCTGGCCACCGACGGCGAGATGGCCCTGAAGTTTCTGCGCAGGGAACAGCCGTTCTCCGGTGCGGACCGCCCAGACCTGATCTTGCTGGATCTCAACTTGCCAAAGAAGGACGGCTGGGAGGTCTTGGCTGAAATCAAGACTGACCCGCTGCTGAAAACCATCCCGGTGGTCATATTCACCACATCGAAAGCCGAGGAGGATGTGCGTAAGGCCTATCAACTGCAAGCCAACTGCTATGTCCCCAAACCATTCGATTTCAATCAACTGGTGCAAGTGGTACGCGGCATCGAGCATTTTTGGTTGAGTATCGTTTTGTTGCCTACACACGAGGAACAATGAGCAAGCAGCCCCTTCATATTCTCCTGGTCGAAGATAATCCCGGCGATTCCGATCTGATCCGGGAACTCATGGTGGAGTCGGAGCAATTTTCGTGTACCTTCAACCTGGTATCCAGGGTCTCGGAGGCTCTCGATTTTCTCGTCAGGCAACCGGTCGATCTTATTCTCCTCGACCTCGGCCTGCCCGATGTACAAGGGATGGCAACCATGAACCGGATGCGGCAAGCGGCGGAATCGACGCCGTTGGTCGTACTGACCGGCCATGATGAGACGGCGATCGGCGTTGATGTTATCAGGGCTGGAGCACAGGATTACCTGATCAAGGGCAAGGTGAACGTGGACATGCTCGAACGGGTGATTCGGTACGCCCTCGAACGGCATCGCTCCCATCATCGTTTGCGAGAATCGGAGCAACTGCTGCTTTCCACCCTTGACGCCCTTTCCGCCCACATTGCCATTCTCGAACCCTTTGGGACGATCATTGCCCTTAATCGCGCCTGGATGGAATTCGCCACCACTAATGATGGCGATTCTGCGGTAGTGGGGCTAGGGGCCAATTATCTTGCCGTCTGCGATGCCAGCGCCGCCGCTGGCGACGGGCTTGCGGCATCCGTAGGCGAAGGGATTCGGGCAGTCATCGACGGAACAATCCCGAGCCTTCAAATTGAATATCCTTGTCACAGCCCGACGGAAGAACGGTGGTTCGATTTACGTGTGACCCCCTTTCCCGGAATGGAAAAACGGCGGGTGGTTGTGGCCCACGAAGATATCACCGCCCGCAAACTCGCGGAACGGGGGCGAGCGAAAAGTGAGAACGTCTTCGAGAAGGTCTTTGAAACCATCCCGCTGGGATTGTGGTTGACCGATGCCAGCGGCACCCTGTTGCGAATCAATCCGGAGGGAACTCGCATCTGGGGGGCCAAACCTCTGGTGTCTCGACAAGAATATGGCATTTTCAAGGCAAAAAGGCTCCCGGGCGGCGAACCGGTGCAACCTCATGAGTGGGCAATGCACCGTGCGCTCCTGGAAGGCATCTCCGTACACGACGAACTGCTTGAGATCGACGCCTTCGACGGCGAGCAGCGAACCATTCTGAATTCCTGTGTACCGTTGCGAGACGAAGCGGGCAAGATCGAGGGCGTCGTCATTTCCAATCTCGACATCACCAAACGGCGTCAAGCCGAGGAGGCACTGATAGCCAGCGAGCAGCGGTTGCGGCTCGTTTTCGACACCTCGCCGAATGTTCTCTTCATCAAAGAAAAGAATGGCCGCTATTTGATGTTGAACAAGGCGACCGCAGCCCTTTTTGCTCGAACTGTTGAGGAAATGCTCGGTAAAACCGATGAGGAGCTGAGCCTTGCCGGCTTTGCCGGCGATCGATCGATGGGGGCGATGGAGCGGCGCAGCGACGAGGATCTGCACGAACTGGAACAAAGGGCGGGGCGCGAAGAATGCCTTGTCGTCGACGGTAAACTGAAATGGTTTCGCGTCTATCGAAGCCTGATCGCCTTTGCCGATTTTCCCAGGTGCAGCCTCATTAACGCGGTCGATATCACCGCCGCCCGAAAGGCGCGGGAAAAAATTCGCAACTCTGAACTGCTGACCCGCGCCATTCTCGACTCATTGACCAGCCGAGTTATCCTGATGGACAAGGAGTTGCGGATCATTTGGGCCAATCAGGCTGCCTGCGCTCATGTTCACAAGGATCGGGCACAGGTGGAGGGCGAGCATTGCTACAGCTTGTTTTTGCATGATCAGTCTGGCGCGTGCGAGGAATGTCCGGCCTTGAAATGCCTGTCATCCGGACAGCCCAGCGCGCAAATGAAAAAAACCGAGAAGGGCCGGTCCTGGCTGGTCCATGCCCTACCTATCCTCAACGCCCAAGGGGAGATTGTCAGCGTGGTCGAGGTGGCCGACGATATCACCGAGCGCCTTTCCCTGGAACTCCAGTTACGGCAGGCGCAAAAAATGGAATCGCTGGGCACCTTGGCCGGTGGCATCGCCCATGACTTTAACAATATCCTCTCTGGAGTCATTGGATTCAGCGAACTGGCGCTGATGAAAGCGGACGCGATACCGGAGATCAAGGAATATCTCAAGGAGATCTTTTATGCCGGCACCCGGGCCACCGAGTTGGTGCGCCAGATTCTGACCTTCAGCCGCAAGACCGTAGTCGACCTTCAGCCGCTTCAGGTCTCGCTGGTGATTCGCGAGGCGATCAGGATGCTGCGGTCCACACTGCCCACTACCATTGAAATCAAGTTATCCATTGCAAATAATCTTGCCCCGGTGCTCGCCGATCCGACCCAGATCCATCAAGTCATCATGAACCTGTGCACCAATGCCAGCCATGCGATGGAACCGGACGGCGGGGTGCTGAGCGTTACCGTAAGCCAGGTTGTCCTGACTCCGGAATTGATGAGCGGTTTTCCAGAACTCGCCCAAGGTATCTATGTACAACTCCAGGTGCGCGATACCGGCTGCGGTATTCCCGAGGAACACCTGCCGTTAATTTTCGACCCCTATTTCACCACCAAGGATCTGGGGGAAGGGACAGGGTTGGGATTGGCTGTGGTGCACGGTATTGTCAAGGAGTACGGCGGCGATATTCACATCGAATCAGGTATGGGTAAGGGGTCGACCTTCACCATTCTACTCCCGGCCACCGCCCTGGAAACGAACGAGGAGAAGAAACCCTCTACCCTGGAATTCGAAGCCCTGAAAATGGGCAATGTCCTAGTGGTGGATGACGAGCCGGCTGTATGCAGGATCACCCGGGGGCTCCTCACTCAGGCCGGCTATGCGGTGACGACCATGACCAATCCTTTGGAAGCCCTCGAGCTATTCGTACAGAACCCGAACGCATTCGATCTGGTCATCAGCGATTTCACCATGCCCAAGTTGACCGGCGACAAACTGGGGCAGCAAATGCTAGCCATCCGGCCTGAACTGCCAATCGTTCTGATGACCGGTTTCAACCAGCGGTTCACCGATGAAAGCATTCAAACGATGGGCTTTCGCGCCTTGATCAACAAGCCATTTGTAAAAAAGGATATTTTAAATATGGTGACGGCTATCCTGAAAGAAGGCAAATCAGATCAATCCCTTCCCTTAGGTACTTTTCTATGAAGGCAACCGTTCTGATTGTCGATGACGAGCCTCCTGTACGTCTCTTAATGAGCCGGCTTCTCGAGCAGGCAGGGTATAGCTGTGCGAAAGCCTCGGATGCGGCGGAAGCAAGGAGGGCGTTGATCGAGACATCCTTTGATCTGTTGCTCACCGACATGAACATGCCCGGTGAATCAGGGGCCGACCTGGCACGTTTTGTCAAAGAACATCATCCTGAAACTGCGGTGGTGATGGTGACGATCATCGACGATCCGGAACAGGCAAAGGAGATCTTGGAGATTGGGGTCTATGGCTATATCATCAAGCCGTTCACCAGCAATCTGGTGCTGATCACGGTTGAAAACGCGCTCCGGCGACATCGGCTGGAGATGCAGGAGCAGGCATCTGTCCGGTTGCTTGAAGAAATGGTGGCTGAGCGTACCCGGGGTCTGGCCGAGCAACTGCACCTGCATCAGAGCTTGATCGATGCCATCCCCCTTCCCGTCTATTACAAAAATACGCATTGCACCTACATCGGCTGCAACCGTGCCTTCGAAACAGTTATGCATCGCAATCGAGATGCGATTGTCGGCAAAACCACGGCCGATATTCATTCCCCCAAGGCCGCCGGAATCCTGCAAGAAAAAGATCAGGAACTGCTCCGGCAAGGGGGCGTGCAGGTCTATGAGCAAGAACTGAAGTATTCCGATGGCACCCTCCATACCAACATCATCCATAAGGCAACCTTTACGGACAGCAACGGCGCGACTGCCGGTTTCATCGGAATGGCCCTCGACATCACTGAGCTCAAACAGACGGAACAATCGCTCCGCATATCCGAGGCCAAGCTGCGTTCCATTATGGACAACCTGCACATCGGCGTGGCGATGATCAGTCCGCAAATGGAAGTGCTGCAAATCAATCGACAGATGCAGCAATGGTTTCCCCACGCTGCCGGAGAGGTCGGGGCATCGCGGGGCCAAGTATTCAGTGAGCAGCAGTCTTCGTTGTCGCGCGAGTTTTTTTCGCGGGAAAAGGAGGATCTCCAGAGAAAGACCAAGGAATCGACGGTGACCTTGCAGACAGGTGACGGCGAGCGGATTTTTCGCGCTTTCACCTCGCCGGTGTACGATGGCGACAATACGCTGACCGCGGTTGTTCAGATTCTTGAGGATATCACGGAAAAGCTTGCGGTGGAACGGGAACTCCGGCAGGCGCAGAAGTTGGAGGCCATTGGGCAACTGGCGGCGGGCATTGCCCATGAGATCAACACCCCGATGCAATATCTGGGAGACAATCTCCATTTTCTCGAAGATGCCTTTGGTGAGCTGCTCGCCCTCTATGAACAATTTGGTCACTTGCTTCAAGTAACCAAAACCCTGCAACCGGAAGGAGATATCCTCGAAAAATTGGAAACATCCATGCATCAGGCGGATTTGCCTTACCTGTTCGAAGAAATACCCAAAACCATTCTGCAGAGTCTGGAAGGAGTGGATCGGGTGGGGAAGATCGTCCGGGCGATGCGGGAATTCTCCCATCCTGGTTCCGAGGAGAAGGTCGTGGTCGATATCAATCATGCCCTGGAAAATACCTTGATTGTCAGTCGAAACGCATGGAAATACGTAGCGGATGTCGAGACCGATTTTGCTCCGGCCCTGCCCTTGCTCCAGTGCCTTCCGGGGGAGATCAATCAGGTGTTCTTGAACATCATCATCAATGCCGCCCATGCTATCGACGATATGACCGATGGCGGCAGCAAAGGAAAGGGATGCATCAGGATATCGACCTCGGTCCATGAGCAATGGATGGAGATTCGCATCGCCGATACAGGGGGCGGCATTCCCGAGGCGGTGCAGGATCGGATTTTCGATCCCTTCTTCACCACCAAGGAAATCGGTAAGGGGACCGGCCAGGGGTTGGCCATTGCCCGCAGTGTCGTGGTCGATAAACATCAGGGAAGAATCAGCTTTTTGACAGAGGCTGGACAAGGAACAACCTTTATTGTTCAATTGCCACTTACTTAAGGCCTCTCTGGAGAAAGGACAAGGAAACTCAAGGTGACGCATAAAGCAGTAGGCCATATTTGGTACGACAAATAGGGTCAGGACTATAAAATATTATGCGGATGAGCTTTGATGGTTATCAGATATCAATATCGATGACGAATTGCCATATATTGGGATTTATGGTGCAAACTTTGCATCAGGATTGTCTTGATTGCTATAGGTATTCATTTCCGGAAGTGCTATACTACTTCTGCAACAGTTCTTCGGGAGCATGAGATGTCCGGTGTGTATCGAAAGAACTGAGGAATAGTGGACGGGAGATGTACCGATGCGTACTGCGACAAATAGGTTCCCTCGCTGGCTGTTTGCCGCACTGGCACTGGCTTGTATCACCCTTTTAGGTGGCGGTGCCTGGTTTTATCGGGCCGAGCAAGCGGCCGGATTGCAACTGGCTGAAAAGCAGCTTGCCGCCATTGCCCATCTGAAAATCAATCAAATTGTCAATTGGCGCACCGAGCGGTTGAGCGACGCCGCCGTGCTCACCGACAGCCCTTTTCAGAGCAGAGGAATATCCCGGGTTTTGAGTGACCCGAACGGTGTCCACACCGAAGATCTCCGCACGTATTTTCGCAGCCTGCAGACACACTATCAGTATTCCGACATTCTCCTGGTCTCCCCCGAAGGGCAGATCCTCTTGAGCCTCCAACCCGAATCGCACGGCAACTGCTATGCGGCAGCCTTGACAGAGGCGCTCCGCGAGCGCAAACCCGTCTTCACCGACCTGCACGATGATGAACATCATTCGGCACCCCATATCAGTGTGGTCGCTCCGGTCTTTGCCGGTGACGGACTGACCGCACCGCCGCTCGGCGCAATCGTCCTTTTAAGTGATGCCACCCGGTTTCTCTATCCCCTGATCCAGTCCTGGCCGACGCCGAGCACCACCGCGGAAACGTTGCTGGTTCGGCGCGACGGAGATGTGGTGTTGTTCCTCAACGACCTGCGCCATCAGCGGGATGCGGCCCTGAAACTGCAGATTCCACTCAGCCAGACCGATGTCCCGGCGGTGATGGCAGTGCTGGGGAAAAAAGGGCTGGTAGAGGGGCGCGATTACCGGGGCGTTACGACGGTAGCGGTAATTCTACCAGTTCCGGATTCGCCCTGGTTCATCGTGGCCAAGGACGACACGGCGGAAGTCTTTGCCGGCTGGCATTCCCGCGCCAAACTGATTCTTGGGTTATTGGCGACCCTGATTATCGGCCTGGCGGGCCTCGGCCTGTTTATTTGGCAACGCCGCCAGAAGGAGCACTACCGGTCGCTGTACACTGTCGAAGCCAAACTGCGCGCCAGTCAACAACGCTACAGTATCACCTTGCAGGCGGTCGGAGACGGTATTATCGCCACCGACGCACATGGGCGAGTCGAGCTGCTCAACCCGGTTACCGAGGCAATGACCGGATGGCGCCAGGAAGAGGCTCTTGGGCAACCGCTGACAGAAGTCTTCCGGATTATCAGTGAGGAGACCCGTACGGAGGTGGAAAACCCCGTTGCCAGAGTCCTGCGCGAGGGAGTGGTGGTGGGACTGGCCAACCATACCCTGCTGATTGCCAAGGACGGGGTCGAGCGGCCCATCGCCGATTCGGCGGCCCCCATCCGGAACGAAGATGGAGAGATTGCCGGCGTGGTTCTTGTCTTCCGCGACCAGACCGATGAACGGCGGGCGCATCGGCTTGTCCAGGCGCGGTTGACCCTGATGGAGTATGCACTTACCCACACCCTGGATGAACTGTTGACCAAGGCCCTGGATGAAATCGGCGCCCTGGTCGACAGCCCCATCGGCTTTTATCATTTTGTGGCTGACGATCAGCGAACCCTTTTCTTGCAGCAGTGGTCCACGAAAACGTTGCAGGAATTCTGTCAGGCCAAGGGCAAAGGCCTGCATTACGATGTCGACCTAGCCGGAGTCTGGGCCGACTGTGTGCATACCCGTCAACCGGTCGTTCATAACGACTATGCCTCCCTGCCGCACAAGAAGGGTTTGCCCGATGGGCACGCCGCAGTGATTCGCGAACTGGTGGTGCCGGTGATCCGGAGCGGCAAGGTGGTCGCCATCCTGGGGGTTGGCAACAAGCCGACAGACTATTCGGAAAAGGATGTCGAAACCGTTGACTATCTTGCCAACGTGACCTGGCATTTGGTTGAACAGAAGGGGATCGATGAAAAACTCCAAGTGAGTGATCAGCGATACCGGGCTTTGTATCAAAGCATGATGGACGCCTTCGTGCTTGTGGATATGAAGGGGCGGATCAGGGAAAGCAATGCATCCTTCCAGTCCATGATGGGGATGAACGATGAAGAACTCCGACAACAGACGTATGAAGACTTGACGCCATCACAGTGGCACGAGTTTGAAAAGAGGATCGTCACGGAGCAGATCCTGCCGTTCGGATTCTCGGAAGTCTACGAGAAAGAATACAAGCGGAAAGATGGGTCAATTTTTCCGGTTGAGTTGCGGACTTTTCTCATCGTCGACAGCGAGGGCAAGCCTGAGAATATGTGGGCCATTGTTCGGGATATTTCCGAGCGCAAATGGGCGGAGCAGGAACGGGAGAAATTGCAGGCCCAGTTGATTCAGGCCCAGAAAATGGAATCGGTGGGCCGGTTGGCAGGGGGGGTGGCGCATGATTTCAACAACATGCTCTGCGTGATCACCGGGTATGCTGAGTTGGCCTTGGGCAAGGTCGACCCGGCAGATGAGCTCTATCATGACCTTCAGGAAATCTTCGATGCCAGCAATCGTTCTGCTGCCATTACCCGGCAGCTGCTCGCATTTGCCCGCAAACAGACCATCGCCCCCCAAATGCTTGACCTGAACGTGACGGTGGAGGGCATGCTCAAGATGCTGCGACGGCTCATCGGCGAGGATATCAATCTGGCCTGGCTGCCGGGAGCCAGCCTCCATCCGGTCAAAATAGATCCCTCGCAGATAGACCAGATCCTGGCCAACCTGTGCGTCAACGCCCGTGACGCCATCGCAGGCGTGGGCAGGGTGACCATTGAAACCGGCCATGTCAGCTTTGATGAAGCCTACTGCGCCGATCATGCCGGCTTTATTCCCGGGGCCTTCGTTCGGTTGGCGGTCAGTGACGACGGCTGCGGCATGGATCAGGAGACCATGGGCAAATTGTTCGAACCCTTTTTCACCACCAAGGCCGCGGGTGAAGGCACCGGCCTGGGACTGGCCACTGTTTACGGGATCGTCAAGCAGAACAACGGGTTTGTCAACGTGTATAGTGAGCCGGGCCAGGGAACGACCTTCAAGATCTACCTGCCGGTTCACGAGGGCGAAGTCGAAGAAATCGGGCCCACAGCCACGATGGAAACACTTGCAAGCCGTGGTGAGACCATCCTGGTGGTCGAGGATGAGATCGCCATTCTCAACCTGAGCAAAACCATGCTCGAACGGATGGGATACACCGTACTGGCCGCGTCTTCGCCGAATAGAGCCCTGCACTTGGCTGAAACGTATGGCGCTGAGATACATCTGCTGATCACCGACGTAATCATGCCCGAGATGAACGGGCGTCAATTGGCGGATCGAGTCCACGTCCGCTACCCCGGCATCAAGACCCTGTTCATGTCCGGCTACACGGCAAATGTCATCGCCCATCGGGGCATCCTGGACGAAGGTGTCCATTATATCCACAAGCCGTTCTCCAGGGAGAATCTCGGCATGAAGGTGCGCGAGGCCTTGCAGGCAAAGACCTCTGCTGCGCCATGAACCGCGCGTGCAGGTGTTTTTTGGTATGCAACGACTGATGAGAAAGTGGCCCCGGCGGTCATTGATCAGCGGTGGCACCGTGTCAATCCGGGTCGGAATACCCGCGAGAGGAACCAGCCGAGAAAATCGATGTGTCGTTACGAGACCCGTGCGCAGGGGGATTCTTGATGCGCTCACTCCAGCATAGTGAGGTCTGCAGGATGATTCGCAAAAACCTTCCAGCTTGTTTTGGCCGTTGCCTTGTTCAACTCGTCCTCCTGTTTGTTTCCCTGCTGCCCCCTGTATCACTCAAAGCCGATAATCGAGTCGTTACCGTTGGCGTCTATGAAAATGCGCCGAAGATTTTCACCCTCGAATCCGGCAAACCCGCAGGCATTTACATCGACGTTCTCGAGCATATTGCCCGGAACGAAGGGTGGCAGTTGCGGTATATGCCCGGCGGCTGGGGGGAGAGTCTGGATCGCCTCGCACGAAAGGAAATCGATCTGATGCCAGATGTGGCCTATACAGCCGAACGGACACAGCTGTACTCTTTTCATGCCATCCCGGTGCTGTCTTCCTGGTTTCAGGTGTATGCGCCCAAGGAAAACAATATACGTTCCCTCTTGGACCTGAACGACAAGCGGATACTCGTTCTGGACCGCTCGGTGCAGGAGCAGGCATTTGTCCGGCTCAGTCAAGGCTTCGGATTACGCACCACCCTGATTGCTGTGCCGGATTACGCCGCCATGTTTGCCAAGGTCGCCAAGGGGGAGGCGGATGCCGCCGTGACCAACCGGTTTTACGGGCAGATGCACGCCAAAAAGTACCACCTCGAAGACACGGCGGTGCTCTTTGAACCCTCCGACCTGTTCTTCGCCGCACCCAAGGGTGATCCCAAACAGCTGCTGGCCGCCATCGACAGACAACTTGCGGGGCTGAAAAAAGATCCGCAGTCGATCTATTATGCCTCGTTGAAGCGATGGACAGCAGAGGAGGTCGAGATAAATTTGCCGGCGTGGCTGCGTATTGCGGGAGCCGGAGTGATCGGAACGCTGCTGGTCAGCCTCGCTGTTGGCATGCTTTTGAAGCATCAGGTCAATGAGCGAACCCGGGAATTGCAGCAGGAAAATGCGGAGCGGCAGATGCTGCAGCAGCGATTCATGGATATCATCGAGTTCCTGCCCGATGCGACCTTTGTCATCGATCAAGACAAGCGGGTCATTGCCTGGAATCAGGCGTGCGAAACAATGACCGGCGTGAAGAAGGAAGAGATGGTGGGCCAGGACCATTATGCCTATGGCGAGGCCTTTTTCGGGGTGCGAGCCCCCATCCTGATCGATGTATTGGACCAGCCTGAAACGGAAATCGAAGCGACCTATAGCGGCATCCAGCGCAAAGACCACCGGGTGTATGCTGAACGCTTTTGTCCAAACCTGCGGGGCGGTCAGGGCCTGCACCTGTGGGGTGTTGCTTCGCCTTTATACGACCAGCATGGCCGGCGCTGCGGCGCGATCGAGACCGTGCGGGACATAACCGAACACAAACGAATGGAAGAAGCGCTGCAAGCAAGCGAGCGCGAATACCGCCAACTGGTAATGCTGGCCAACAGCATCATCCTGCGCTGGACGCCCGATGGGCGAATCACTTTCCTCAACGAGTTCGGCCAGCGATTCTTCGGCTATGCGGCATCGGAGATCCTTGGGCAGCACATTGTCGGCACCCTGGTCTCGGAGAAAGAGACCGACGGCCTGGATCTTCGGCGAATGATCGAGGAGATCAGCGCCGATCCCCAGAAGTTTGAACGGAATATCAATGAGAATATGCGCCGCAACGGCGAGCGGGTCTGGATCGACTGGACCAACAAGGTGGTTGCCGATGCCCAGGGCCAAATCAAGGAGATCTTGAGCATCGGCTCCGACATCACCGAGCGCAAGCAGGCGGAAGAACAGGTTCGCAGTCTCAACTATGACCTCCGCCGGCACGCGGAAACCCTGGAGCAGCGTGTAGCCGAGCGTACGGCCGAACTGGCGGCCATCAACGACGAGCAGCGCACTATTTTCGAATCAGCCGGGACCGGGATCGTGCTGTTGCGCAACCGGGTCATTGTACGCTGCAACCGCAAACTGGAGGAAATCGCAGGCTATGACCCAGGAGAACTGGCCGGCAAATCGACACGGATCTGGTATCCGGATGATGCGTCCTTTCAAGCAGGAGCGCAAATGGTGTACGCCCGGTTGGCTGCGGGAGAAACGTTCCGCCGGGAACAGCAGATGGCGCGCAAGGACAACACCCTGTTCTGGGCGCGGTTGAGCCTTCGCGCCTTTGACCCAAAAGACCCCCTCAACGGTGCGGTCGGCATTGTCGAAGATATAACCGACGAACGCGAGGCGGCAGAAAAATTGCGCCAAGCCATGGAGGCGGCCCAGGCAGCCGACCGGATCAAATCCGCCTTCCTTGCCACCATGTCGCACGAACTGCGCACACCGCTGAATTCCATCATCGGTTTTACCGGAATCCTGCTGCAAGGCCTGGCTGGTTCGCTCAACCCCGAACAGCACAAGCAGATGGGCATGGTGCAAAAAAGTTCCCGCCATCTCCTCGCCCTGATCAACGACGTGCTGGATATTTCAAAAATCGAGGCCGGCCAGTTTGATCTGGCGAAGGCACCCTTTGCGCTCAAGCCGTCGATCGAGAAAATGATCAAGCTCATCACCCCCCAGGCCGAACAGAAAGGGATCAGCCTGGAGGCGGATATCGCCCCTGAGGTGGGGACAATCGTTACCGATCAGCGCCGGCTGGAACAGATTACGCTTAATCTGCTCAGCAATGCGGTCAAATTCACGGAAAATGGGCGGGTGCGGGTTGGTTGCAGGTTGGAAGGCGAACACTACCTGCTGTCGTTTGCCGACACCGGGATCGGTATGCAGCCAGAGGATATTCCCGGCCTTTTTCAACCCTTCCACCAGATCGATTCCGGTTTGAACCGCAAACACGAAGGCACTGGTCTCGGTCTTTCCATCTGCAGGAAAATAATCGATTTGATGGGTGGTTCCATCGATGTGGCAAGCCAATGGGGACAAGGGAGTACCTTTACCGTGCGTCTTCCCCGGCATCCAGGAGAAATTACATGAATAACAGACTGTTAATTATAGAAGATAACGATCAGAATCTGTATCTGATGCGGTTTTTGCTGGAAAAGCATGGCTTTGCCGTCATCGGGGCGGAAGATGGCAGAAAAGGGATTGCAATGGCCCTGGACTGCAAGCCGCTGGCCATTCTGCTTGACATACAACTGCCTGAAATGAATGGCTATGACGTAGCCGCCGAATTGAAAAAGCATCGGGGACTCGACGGGGTGCCGATCATCGCCGTCACCTCGTACGCCATGGTCGGGGATCGGGAACAGATTCTGGCCGCCGGCGCCACCGGCTATATCGAAAAACCGATCAATCCCGAAACCTTTGTCGACGAGATCGTGCACTATCTCCCGAAAGAACAAGAGGCAGACCATGTCTAAAGACCGTGTCCTCATCGTCGACGATCAGGAGGAGAACCGCTATATGGTTGAGGTTCTCCTCAAGGGAAACGGGTTTGAGGCGTTCACGGCCAACAATGGCACCGAAGCCCTTGCACAACTGCACTCTGGTGAGTTCGACCTGATCATCAGCGATATCCTCATGCCGGTCATGGATGGCTTTGAATTGTGCCGACGGGTGAAAACTGACGAACGGCTGCGCCGGATACCCTTCATTGTCTACACAGCCACCTATACCGGTCCCCAGGATGAGGCTTTTTCGATGAAGATCGGTGCCGACCGGTTCCTGCAAAAGCCCTCTGAACCGGAGTCGTTCATGGCTACGGTTCGTGAAGTCATGGCAGCGGCACGATCCGGCAAGGTCGGCCCCTCACCTGAGCCGGCGCCGGATGAGGAGGTGTTCAAGCTCTACAACGAACGGCTCGTGCGCAAGCTGGAGCAGAAGATGCTGCAATTGGAAGAAGAGACCAAGGCCTTGCGAGCGACAGAGGCAGCCCTGCGCATCTCGGAGAGAAAATACCGTCGGCTGCACGAAAGCATCACCGATGGCTATGCGTTCGTCGATTTGCAGGGAATCATCCGCGAGAGCAACGAATCTTTTCGAAGGATGCTGGGATATACCGACGAAGAACTGTCACGCCTGACCTACCTTGATCTGACCCCGGAGAAATGGCACGCCTACGAACAGGAAATCGTATCCACCCAAGTCCTTCCGCGCGGCTTTTCCGATGTGTATGAAAAAGAATACCGCAACAAGGACGGTGGTGTCTTTCCCGTCGAATTGCGGTCTTTTTTGGTGTGCGACGAGGGGGGCGAGAAGGAAGGCATCTGGGCGCTTGTCCGCGATATCACCGAGCGGAAGCAGGCAGAGAAAGCGCAGAAGGAACTGGAGGCGCAACTGCACCAGGCGCAGAAAATGGAATCCGTCGGCCGCCTGGCCGGAGGGGTGGCACACGATTTCAACAACATGCTCAGCGTCATCCTCAGCTACGCCCAGATGGGTCTGGAGAATTCGGAGTCCGGCTCATCGTTGCATGGGTATCTGCAGGATATCCTTGAAGCCGCGCAGCGTTCGGTCAACATTACCCGACAACTGCTGGCCTTTGCCCGCAAGCAGGCCGTTGTCCCCCAGGTGCTCGACCTTAACGAAACCGTGGAGGGGATGCTTAAGATACTCCGGCGGCTGATCGGCGAGGATATCCAACTGCGGTGGCTTCCGCATTCCAACCTCTGGCCGGTCAAGGTCGATCCGTCCCAGATCGATCAACTCCTGGCCAATTTGCTGGTCAACTCTCGCGACGCCATTGCCGGCGTGGGCAACGTCACCATTGAAACCGGCATGGCAACCTTGGACGATGCCTATTGCGGCCATCACGCCGGGGTGGTTCCCGGTGAGTATGTGCTGCTGGCGGTCAGTGACGACGGCTGCGGCATGGACAAGGCGATCCTTGATAAAATCTTTGAACCATTTTTCACCACCAAGGAGTTGGGCCAGGGCACCGGTCTGGGACTTTCGACCGTGTATGGGGTTGTCAAACAGAACAACGGTTCAATCAACGTCTATAGCGAACCCGGCAAGGGAACGACCATTAAGATCTACCTGCCGCGCCACACGATGAAACCTGCGGAGGTTGAGCAGGCGCGCCTGGCGACCGCCCAGCGCGGCCAAGGGGAAACAGTGCTGGTGGTGGAGGATGAACCGGCCATCCTCAAAATGGCCAACGTCATGCTGCGAGGCTTGGGGTATACGGTGCTCACGGCAAACAGCCCGCTGGAAGCGCTCAAAATCGCCCACGAGCATGGTGCAGAGATCGATCTCCTCCTCTCTGATGTGATTATGCCGGAGATGACCGGCAAGGATCTGGCGGAGTTGCTCCTGGCCTCACACCCCCATCTCAAGTGCCTGTTCATGTCCGGGTACACGGCAAACGTTATCGCCAGTCATGGGGTGCTGGAAGAGGGGATCAACTTCATCCCGAAGCCGTTTTCGGTAGGGGCGTTGTCGGTGAAAGTACGGGAAACGCTGGCCGCATGCGCATGAGAGATTTCATTCCATTCTCGATGCCCAGAGCGCATGAATGCGTCATGTCGAACAGGCTCTGACAACAACCTCAATGGAGCAATGCCGTGAAAACAGCCGTGCTGTTTGTCGACGATGAACCAAATATACTTTCCGGCCTCACGCGGATGCTTCGCGTCATGCGGCAGGAAATGGACTTCTCTTTTGCCGAGAGCGGCCGGGAGGCTTTGGAAATACTCGCCACGCAACACTTCGACGTAATCGTGTCCGACATGCGGATGCCGGGCATGGATGGCGCGGCGCTCCTGACCGCCGTTCAGGAGAACTATCCGCATATTGTCCGCATCATGCTCACCGGCCATGCCGACGATGTCGCCATCCTCAGAACCGTGGGCGTTGTCCATCAGTTTCTGGCCAAACCGGTGGATCCCGACGCCCTCAAGGCGGTTCTGCTGCGAGCGTGTGCGCTGCAGGATCTGATGAAGAACGATCAGTTGAAATGTCTGGTCACCGGCCTGGGAAAATTACCCAGTTTGCCCTCCGTATACGCTGAGTTGCAGCGGAAAATAGCAGATCCAGAGTGTTCCATCGGGGATGTTGGTGCCATTATCGAGAAGGATATGGCGATGAGCGCCAAGATCCTGCAACTGGTCAATTCTGCCTTCTTCGGTATGTACAAGAATATCAGCAGCCCGCTTCGCGCCGTCAATCTGCTGGGGCTGGATACGGTCAAGGCGCTCGTGCTCGGCGTGGGGGTGTTCTCGGAACTCAAAACCAAACCATCCGACGTCTTTTCCGTGGGCGCATTATGGAGCCACAGCATGGCGACTGCGGCTCTGGCCAAACACATTGCCGTGGCTGAAAGCGACGACAAGCATTTCATCGACACGGTGTTCATCGCCGGCATGATGCACGACGTCGGCAAACTCCTCCTTTTTTCGACCCTGCGCGACACCTATCTCCAGGCGGTGGCAATGGCATGGGAGCAAGACATTCTTCTTTGCCAGGCTGAACAGAATATCCTCAATTCCAACCATGGCGATGTGGGCAGCTACCTGATGGGATTGTGGGGGATGCCCAGTGAGGTTGTCGAGGCCATTGCTTTTCACCATCGCCTGGAGGCCTACCCAGAGCCATCGCTTTCGCCAGCGGTGGTGATCCATGCGGCGGATGTCATCTACTACCAAATGTATCCGGAGGCGAGCATCGGCGCCCCCCCGGCATTGAACCAAATGTATCTTGAACAGGCCGGATTGGCAGACAAGTATCGGCAGTGGCTTGACATGTGCCGCGAACAGCAATCATAAGAGGCCAATATGGCGGAAAAAATTCTGTTTGTCGACGATGAGCCGAATATCCTCCAGTCGATCCAGCGGCAATTACGGGGTCGTTTCACCCTGCAGACAGCCTGCGGCGGGGACGAGGCCTTGCGGATACTCAAGGAAGAGGGACCGTATGCCGTCATCGTCTCCGATATGCGGATGCCCGGCATGAACGGGGTGGAACTGCTGACCAGGGTCAAGGACACCTATCCGGAAACGGTTCGTCTGATGCTCACCGGCAACGCCGATCAGGAAACCGCCATGGAGGCCGTCAACAGCGGACAGATTTTTCGTTTCCTCACCAAACCCTGCCCGCAGGCGACCTTTGTCACCTCCCTGGCCCTCGCCATGCGGCAACATCGCCTGATCATCGCCGAACGGGAGTTGCTGCAAAACACGCTCATGGGCTGCGTCACGGTGCTCTCGGAACTTCTGGCCGTGGTCAACCCCTCGTCGTTTAGCGCGGGGTTGCGCTGCAGGGATTATGTGGTCAACATAACGAAAGAACTGCAACTCCCCAATCCATGGCAATGCGAGATCGCCGCGTTGATGTCGCAGATAGGCTGCATCACCCTCCCCGGCGATATTCTGAATACCTTGTACAGCGGCCTGGTGCTTACGCCCAAGGAACAGGAGATGTATGACAATCATCCGGTGGTCGGAGCATCCTTGCTGGAGAAAATTCCACGCCTGGAAAATGTGGCTAAAATGATTCGTCTGCAACTCAAGCGCTTTGACGAATACACCGAGGCGATGGCCGGCGCTGAATTCGAGGAGGTCCTCATCGGCGGTCAGGTTTTGAAGGCCGCACTCGATTTTGACCGGCACATGCACCGGGGCTTGAGGCGGGTTGAGGCGGTCGAACTGATGCGCAGCCAGAAAAAAATGTATAATCCCAGAATATTGGATGTGCTTTCCAATCTTAGGATCGAAAAGCGGGAGCAGCAGGAACTGAGTTTGCCGGTGAATCAAATCAGCGTTGGCATGATTGCGGCAGAAGATGTGATGGCGAGAAACGGGGTGCTGATTATTCCCAAGGGGCAGGCCATTACTCTGCCGCTCCTGCAGGGGTTGAAAAATTTTTCCCTCCAGGTCGGGGTGGTCGAGCCGTTTCGGGTACTGGTCAACCAGGCTGCCGCGTGTGATGGGTAAGCGTGCACCCAATTTGAGGCAATCTCGGGCAAGGCGATGAGAAGGAGCGCACGTAAGCCTCCTCCTTAACTGCACCAAACCTCTTCTCCACGCTCAAGGGAAGGGGATATCCTTGTCCGCCAACAGCAACCCACAGGAAGACCCTATGAACCTCGACGATGTACTTTTGAGCGACATTATCGAAAATCTGCATGACGGACTCTATTTGACCGATACCAACAGGGTTGTAACCTATTGGAATAAAGGCGCTGAGCGATTATCGGGTTTTACGTCCGCCGAGGTTATCGGGAGATCATGTTCAGCCAATGTCCTGACCCACGTAGACGGCAGGGGGAACAGCTTATGCACAAGGTCGTGCCCCCTGGCGGCAACCATCGCCGATGCAACCAACCGCGAGGCGGAGGTCTACATGCATCATAAGGATGGGCATCGCATCCCCGTCCTGGTCCGAACCAGCCCCTTGAAAGACAGAAACGGCAAGATAGTGGGCGGGATCGAACTGTTTACCGATTTAACCAATGTCCTGGCGCACAATATCCGCATTCAGGAACTGGAAAAACTGGCGCTCCTTGACAGGCTCACCCAGCTTGCCAACAGACACTACTTGGAGAGAGAGATCGAGGCGCGTTTCAAGGAGATGCAACGCCACGGTCTTCTTTTTGCCATCCTCTTCATTGATATCGATCATTTCAAAATGGTCAACGATACCTACGGTCATGATGTCGGCGACCGGGTGTTGAAATTCGTGGCCAATACCCTGGTTGCCAATTCGCGACCCTTTGATCTGTTTGGCCGTTGGGGAGGAGAAGAGTTCATCGGCGTCATCCGTAACATTGACGCCGACGGGATTATCCTTCTTGGCAACAGGATGCGGGTGCTGATCGAGCACTCCTATCTGCTCCACAACAGCACAAAGCTGAGCGTCAATGTCTCCATTGGGGCGACCCTGGCACGGGAAGACGACACCCTTGAAAGCATGATCAAGCGGGCGGATACCCTCCTCTACGAAAGCAAGAGGCAGGGCAGGAACCGTCTCACGTATGGATAACGAGGTGGAGGATGGCACAATGACTTTTATCAATTGGCGGGATTCGTTCAATACAGGGGTGGAGCGATTTGACCAGGAACACCACAAACTGGTGGAACTGATCGACACGATGTACCACGCTATCCGTGATAAAAGCGGCAAGGAGGTGGTAGCCCAAGCCTGTACCGACCTCATCGCCTATGTTGACTACCATTTTACCAATGAGGAGCAGGCCATGACCGCTGTGGCCTACCCCGAATTGGAAGCGCACAAGGCGGCGCATGCGAGTTTGCGTGACAAGACAATGAATTTTCAACTGAGGATTGCAAGCGACGACCCGGAGGTTGCGATCCAATTCTATCATTTCCTTCGCCAATGGCTGGAGAATCACATCAAGGTGCATGACCGAGCCTACGGACCTGCTCTCAAGAATTGGCAGGGAATTCAATAATTGTTCCCCAGAGGTGGTCTCGTTCGTTCTAAGGACCGTCACCTGCCCAGCGGGAGAACTGGCGAAGAAGTTTCAGGCCAAGGCTCCGGCCAGGGCGACGGCCACGGCCACCGAGGCCCCCACCATGGGGTTGTTGCCCATGCCGAGGAAGCCCATCATCTCCACATGGGCTGGCACCGAGGAAGAGCCGGCAAACTGGGCGTCGGAGTGCATCCGGCCCAGGGTGTCGGTCATGCCGTAGGAGGCTGGTCCGGCGGCCATGTTGTCCGGGTGCAGGGTTCGGCCGGTGCCGCCGCCCGAGGCTACCGAGAAGTACGGCTTGCCCTGCTCCAGCCGTTCCTTCTTGTAGGTCCCGGCCACGGGGTGCTGAAAGCGGGTCGGGTTGGTGGAGTTGCCGGTGATGGACACATCCACGCCCTCGTGGTGGTTGATAGCCACCCCCTCGCGGACGTCGTCGGCGCCGTAGCAGCGCACCTTGCCGCGCTCCCCCCTGGAGTAGGCGATCTCGCGCACTATGGACAGGGCGCCGGTCTTGTAGTCGAAGGCGGTCTGCACATAGGTGAAGCCGTTGATGCGGGAGATGATCTGGGCCGCGTCCTTGCCCAGACCGTTCAGGATCACCCGCAGCGGCTGTACCCGCGCCTTGTTGGCCGACCGGGCCAGGCCGATGGCGCCCTCGGCCGCGGCAAAGGACTCGTGCCCGGCGAGGAAGGCAAAACACTGGGTCTCTTCCGAAAGCAGCATGGCGGCGAGGTTGCCGTGACCGAGCCCCACCTTGCGGTCCTCGGCCACCGAGCCGGGAATGCAGAAAGCCTGCAGCCCCTCGCCCAGGGTGCGGGCGATGGCCACCGCGCTGGTCTCGCCCTTGTTCAGGGCAATGGCCGCGCCCAGGGTGTAGGCCCAGCAGGCGTTTTCAAAACAGATGGGCTGGACGCCGCGAACAATGGCAGGGACATCGACGCCCCTGGCCTCGCAGTTGGCCCGCGCTTCTTCCAGCGAGGCGATGCCGTGCTGTTTGAGGGTCGCCCCGATCTTTTCAATTCTGCGTTCATATCCTTCAAAGAGTGCCATGATCCGCCTCCTCACGCATGCCGCGGGTTGATGGTGCGGGCCGCCTCGTCGAAGCGGCCGTAGCTCGAAGTTGCCTTGCGCAGGGCCTCGTCGGCGGGCGTCCCCTGATGGATCATCTCCATCATCTTGCCGATGTGGACGAACTCGTAGCCAATCACCTCGTCGTTCTCGTCCAGCGCCTGCCGGGTCACATACCCTTCGGCCATCTCCAGGTAGCGGACACCCTTGGCCGAGGTGCCGTACATGGTGCCCACCTGGCTGCGCAACCCCTTGCCCAGGTCCTCGAGCCCCGCGCCGATGGGCAGGCCGCCCTCGGAAAAGGCGGTCTGGGAACGGCCGTAGACGATCTGCAGGAACAGTTCGCGCATGGCGGTGTTGATGGCGTCGCAGACCAGATCGGTGTTGAGCGCCTCGAGGATGGTCTTGCCTGGGAGGATCTCGGCCGCCATGGCCGCCGAGTGGGTCATGCCGGAGCAGCCGATCACCTCGACCAGGGCCTCCTCGATGACGCCCGCCTTGACGTTGAGGGTCAGCTTGCAGGCCCCCTGCTGCGGCGCGCACCAGCCGACGCCGTGGGTCAGGCCGGCGATGTCCCTGATTTCCTTGGCCCTGGTCCACTGCCCCTCCTGGGGAATCGGCGCGGGGCCGTGGTTCGGCCCCTTGGCCACACAAGTCATATGTTCCACTTCGGATGAATACATCAGCGCCTCCCTTGTTGTCTTGATTGTCCAACCGTTCAAGCCGGATGTGAACTGTACCCCGTTCCATCCATCCGGTGCAAGACCGCAGTGCCTCCAATCATGAGCAGGGCGGCCAGGGCGAAGGCGAACTCCGGTGACACAATCGTCCACAACAGGCCGACAACGGTGCTGGAGACAAACTTGGCCGTGCCGTTGACCGTGCCCAGGGCGCCGATACTCATGGCAAGCGTATCTCCAGTAACCATTTCCGCGGTCACGGTTGATTCCAGCGCTTCCTGCACGGCCATATACAAGCCGGCGACGAGAAAGACACTGCCCAACAAAGGAACGCTTTCAATTTGAAGCAGAACAGCCAGGGCGGTCAGGACGGCCGTCAACGCACCCAGTGCATAGCCGATGACCAAGGTCGGTACGTGGCCGAAACGATCGGCCAGCACACCGACAGGAAAGGAAATTGCCACCTGCACCACATTTCGCCAGACATACAGCAGACCGGCCACCTGGGCCGCATGGACGACCCCCATGGACATGGTCAGGAGTTGGGTGGCGGCGAGGATGAGCAGGCTGTGCGAAAAGTCGCCCATACCGAAAATGCCGACCGCGGCCAGATAGCGCTTGAAGCGCGGCGGCAGGCCGCGCAGGGATTGGAAGAATTTGAGCGCCGGATTGGGTGAATGTTCCGGGTCTTGCACCATGGTGAAAAAGGCCAGGACCGCAAGCACACCGGGGATGACCGAGAGCCAGAGCACGAAACGAAAGGCGATGGAGGGGTCGTGGCCATCCCAGCCCTGAGCCCATCCAAGCAGGGCAACGCCCAGCAATGGTCCGAGGACGGCGCCGATGCTGTCCATGGCGCGGTGGAAGCCGAAAGCCCGTCCCCGGGTCTGCGGACGCACCGCCTGGATGACGATGGCGTCCCGCAGCGGCCCACGCAAGCCTTTGCCGAACCAGGAGACAATCCGTCCGGAGAGGATCAACGGCCAGCCGGATGCCAGGGCGATCAGCATCTGGCCCAATGGGGTGAGGCCATAGCCGACCATGACCAGCAGCTTGCGGTGGCCGAGTTTGTCGGCGATGTAGCCGGAAAGCATCTTGGTGAAGCTGGCCACGGCATCGGCCAGGCCCTCGATGGTCCCCAGCACCGCTGCCGGCAGGCCGAGCACAGCAAGAAACCCGGGCAGGATCACGGTGGTGGTCTCGTAGCAAAGATCCCCCAGGGCGCTGGTGATCCCGGCGCCGGCAACGGTGCGGTTCAACCAGCCGTTTGTCGGGGGTGACGGGTCGGACTGTACATCTTCCACAGGTTCCATGCGCTCTCCTCTTGCAATCCGTGCGGTTTCTGAGACAGCGTCTGGAAGACAGCATGAACGGGATTAATCACACCGACTCCCCCTGAATATTGTTGTTCACTTCTCCCGAGCAGGTCAACACCTCCTGCCAGTCGCCACGGCCTCCCTCGTCAGCGGTTGCCGAGCCAGCACCACCGCTCGAACCGCCGCACCAAGCGATTGCCGATGGCGCAGGCGGAACGCGTCCGGCGGCCGCAACTCCTGGCGGACGGCAAGGTACTGCTGGCAGGAGCGTTCATAGGCCCAAGCGACCACATCTCGCAACAACTCCACCCGGTTCAGTTCATACACCCCCAGCTTGGCGTCGATAGAGACCTGATCCGGTACAAACACCATACCTCATTGGCGCATAAACGATAAGAACGCGCCACTCAAATGGCGCATTCCTTGGTTTATACGCCAAGCAAGAGAAGGGAGAATTGCGGCTTCCCACTGACAAGCGGTACGAGAAAAGGAGCAAGCCCAGGTCTCGTCCCATGCCGCGTCTCGACCGGAACCACTGCTGGCCATACGGTCACCTGAAAAACAGAGACACCGGCATGGTTCCCCCGCCGGTGTCTCTGTTTTTTCTCCTCCAGCCCGGATTGACCCTTGACACCTGCCCGGACATCCGGTTTATTCCCGAGATTGCCGCCGGATGACTGTAATCGTTTCTCCGGCAATGACAGTCTGCTATCCACGCCAACCTCCACCTTTACGGGCCGGCACCATGGCATTTTGGCGAGTTCCGCTCGACGCGCAGGAGATCCAGGTCGTCAAGGGCCTGGTGCACATCATCGACGACCGCTGCAAGGGCTGCGGTTACTGCATCGAGTTCTGCCCCAAGGACATCCTCCGCTTCTCCGACAAGTTCAACCGCAAGGGCTACCACCCGCCGGTGGTGACCAGACCCGACGAGTGCGTCAACTGCCACTACTGCGAGATCATCTGCCCGGAATTCGCCATCTTCTCGGTGGCCCTGAACCCCGAACCGGCCCGGTCCTGACCGGCAGCCGCGCAAGGAGCCCGTTATGAAATCCGCTGTTGCCACCGGCGAGCACTACATCACCGGTGACGTCGCCTGCGCCGAGGGGGCCATTGCCGCCGGGTGCACCTTCTTCGGCGCCTACCCCATCACCCCGGCCACCGAGGTCGCCGAGCACATGGCCGAGCGCCTGCCCGA
>JBGSPP010000073.1:0-4433 GCA_041738515.1 Desulfobulbus sp. | reverse complement strand
GCGGCGGGCCGCAGGCGATGGGACCTGCTCAAGCTGACCCTGCCCGGCATCCGCGACCTCAGCATCAAGACCGCATCGGCCCGGTTCGGCCGCACCCTGGCCAGCCTGCTTCAATCCGGGGTGACGCTGATCACCGCCCTGCAGATCGTTAAAAACATCGTCGACAACGTCATCCTCGCCGAACAGATCAACGAGGCCTGCGACGAGCTGGAAAAAGGCCGCAGCCTGTCGCAGTTCTTCAAGGGGGGCAAGTGGTTTCCGCCCATGCTGGTGCAGATGATGGCGGTGGGGGAACAGAGCGGCGCCCTGGACAAGATGCTGGCCAAGGCGGCGGACAGCTATGAGAAAGAGGTGGAGGCCAAGGTGCTGGCGCTGACCTCGATGATCGAGCCGGTGATGATCCTGTCGATGGGCGTGGTGGTCAGCTTCATCGTCGTCTCCATCCTCCTACCCATCTTCGAGATGAACCAGCTGATCAGGTAACCCGGAAGACCTCCTCCAAAGTGGTCATGCCGGCCAGCACCTTGCGCAGGCCATCCTGGCGCAGGGTCATCATGCCGGTGTCCTGCGAGATCAGCGCCTGTTCCTTGATCTGACCGGCATCGGAGGTGGTCAGGATCAGGCTCTTCATCGCCGGAGTCATCGCCATCAACTCGAAGATGCCGATACGGCCCTTGTAGCCGGTCTGCAGGCATTGCAAGCACCCCGCCCCCCGATACAGCTCGATATCGCCATAGGTCTCCGGCGACAGCCCCGCCCGTTCCAGATGGGCTCTGGACGGCCGGAATGACTCGCGGCAGTGAGGGCAGATCTTGCGCACCAGCCGCTGAGCCATGATGGCGTTGACCGAGGAGGATACCAGAAACGGCTCCACGCCCATGTCGATCAGGCGGGTGACGGCGCTGGCGGCGTCGTTGGTGTGCAGGGTCGAAAACACCAGATGGCCGGTGAGGGCCGACTGGATGGCGATCTCGGCGGTCTCCACATCGCGGATCTCCCCCACCAGGATGACGTCCGGGTCCTGGCGGACAATGGTACGCAGGCCGCCGGAAAAGGTCAGGCCAATCTTGGGATTGACCTGCATCTGGCTGATGCCGTTCATCTGGTACTCGATCGGATCCTCGATGGTGATGATGTTGATGTCCGAGTTATTGAGGATGCCCAGCGCTGAGTAGAGGGTGGTGGTCTTGCCGCTGCCGGTGGGGCCGGTCACCAGGATAATGCCGTGCGGCGCCTTGATCAGTTTGAGGAAATGGTTCAGATCCTCCTCGGAGAGTCCCAGCGCCTGCAGCGGCACCAGGGTGCTCGACTTGTCCAGAAGCCGCATCACCGCCCGCTCGCCAAAGGCGGTTGGCAGGGTGGAGACCCGGATGTCGATGTTTTTGTCGGCAATGCGGATCTCGATGCGCCCATCCTGCGGCAACCGTTTCTCGGCGATGTCCATCTTGGCCATGATCTTGATGCGCGAAATCAGCTTGCCCTGGACATGGCGCGGCGGTGAATACATGTCGTAGAGGATGCCGTCCACCCGCTTGCGGATCTTGACCCGGTCCTTGTAGGACTCAATATGGATGTCGCTGGCATTGTCCCGCACCGCCTGCGACAGCACCAGGTTGACCAGTTTGATCACCGGCGCGTCGCTGGTGTCATCGAGCAGGTCGGCGGTCTCCTCGATCTCCGAGAGGATCGACTCCGGATCCTCCTCATGCATGTCCTGCACCACCTGATCGGCCACATCCTTGCGGGTCATGTCGTAGGACGCGTTGATGGCGACGAAGATCTCGTTTTGCGGCGCCAGCACAGTCCTGATCCCCTCCCATTGCAGAATGCGCTGCAGGTCGTCGGCCTGCTGGAAGAAGAACGGCTCGGCCATGGCGATGTAGGACGCGTCCGGCGTGGCCACGGGGATCATCTTGAATTTCTTCAAGAACCCGATCGGCACTTTGGCCACGAAGAAGGGATCGAGATGGGCCGGCAGGGTATAGACGATGTCCAGGCCGCATTGCAGGCTGCGGGCGGCCAGCAAATCGTTTTCCGTGATCCTGCGCTGCTGGATCAGGATCTCGCCGATACGGCCACCCTTCTCCCGCTGCACCGCCAGGGCCGCGTCGATAGCGTCCTCAGTTACGCCAAAGGATTGCCGGAGCACCTCACCTAACGGCTGCATGGCCCTCTCCTCGAGTCGGTCAGCGGCCGCCGCCTCGGCCGTCCCTTCCTACCTGCCGCCGGTTTGTTCATCGGACCGCACCGCCGCCCTCCTTCAGGCGTTTGAGATTTTCCCTGGCCACCTCCCGCAGGGGATCGGCCTTGACCTTGTCGCCATCTTTTTCCTGCTGGGGCGGCACCAGAGCCAGAACCTTGCGGTACATGGCCTCGGCTTCTGTTTTCTTCCCCTCCCGTTCGTACAACACCCCCAGATTGATCAAAGCGGCCGAGTTCTCCGGGTCTATTTTCAAGGCCTGATCAAAATACGCCCTGGCGCGGACCAAATCATTCTGTTGCATCTTGGCGAATCCCATGTCCGCCAATGCCACACTATGGCTCTTGTTCTCGGTCGGGTGGAAGAACTGGTCGGCAACGTCGCCGGGTTCCTTGTGCACCTTTTCCATGGAATCCCGTTTCTTGGCGTACAGGGCTGCCAACTCGGCCGGGTTTTCGACGATGTGCGGAGTGATGAAGATGTACAGGTTGGTCTTCTTTCGCGAATCGCCGTGGGATTTAAACAACCAGCCGACCAGGGGAATGTCGCCGAGCAGCGGCACCTTGTACTCGCCGCTGGTGGTGTCCTGGCCGATCATGCCGCCGATGACCACGGTCTCCTCGTTGTGCACCACCACGGTGGTGTTCGCGGTGCGGGTGAAGGTGGTAGGGGTTGTCGACAGATTCTCGGTGTCCTTCAGTTTGATGACTTCCACCCCGATCTCCATGCGCACCACTTCGGCCTGGTTGATCTGGGGGGTAATCTCCAATTTCGTGGCCACATCCTTGTATTCATAGTTGGTGTAGTCCTGCTGCGAGTCGGTGGTGTTCTTGCTGGTGATGTACGGGACATTCTCGCCGACCTTGATGGTCGCCTTCTTGTTGTCCGTGGTGAGGATCTGGGGCGTGGCGATGACGTTGATATCGGAGTCGTTCTTGTAGGCGTTGACCACCGCCCCCAGGTTGGGAAAGGAAACGCCGCCGATCTCGATGCCCTTCTGCAAGACGCCGAGGGCGAAGCCAGCGGGAAGCACCGGCGGGGTCGAGGTCATGCCCTCGATGACCGCGTAGGGCGCGGTGGCGGTGCCGCTGAAGCCGGAAAACAGGGTGCCGGTCTCGTCGTTGTAGGAGCCGCTGCCGCCCCACTCCACGCCGATCCGGAAGTCTTTATTGACCTGCACTTCCATGATCAGGGCCTCGAGATAGACCATCCGCCGGGGGATGTCCAGTTTCTTGATGACGGTCTCCACCGCCTCGTATTCCTCGCGCGGACCCGTGATGATCAGCGAATTGGTTTCCACGTCGGCCACGATCTTGATCGCATCCGAAATGGCAGGAGCCCCTCCCGGAGCAGCCGCGCCACCGGACGTCTTGCTGCCTGTGGCGCCAGTTGTTTTGGCTTTGGTGTCGGGCAGATTCATCAACACTTTGACCATCTCCTCGGCATTGGCGTGCTGCAGGTAGATGACCCGGATGTTGCCCTCGCCCTTGGGCACCTCGATATCGAGCTTGGCCACCAGGTCGCGGACCCGCTCCATGGCCGCTCTGGGGGCAAAAACGATGAGGGCGTTGGTGCGCTCAAAGGGTGCTATTTTCACCGTCTCCGGACGGCCGCCCTTCTGGGCCGTGGTCACGAACAGCTGCCCCACGGACTTGGCCACGCCCTCTGCCGAGGAATGCAGCAGGGGGATGATCGCCACCTCCTCGCCGGTCGAAGGCACGTCCACTGCCTTGATGATCTCCATCAGCCGGGACAGGTTGGAGGCGTAATCGGTGATGATCAGCATTCCCGAGTTGGCATGGGCGATCAGCACGCTGGTCTTGGAGACCAACGGCGTGAGCAGGGTCTTCACCTCCTCGGCGTTGGCGTGCTTGAGGGGCAGGATGCGGGTGATGACCTTGTCCTCGGAGGTGGTGGCGCCCTCACGGAAGGTGGCGATGCTTTTCGATCGGGCCTGGACCGCCGGCACGATCTTGATCACCGAGCCGCTGGGGATGGCGGCAAATCCGTAGACCTCGAGCACCGATTCGAAGACCCGGTAGGCGTCCTCCTCGGAGATGCGCGAGGGCGAGATGATGGTCACCTTGCCCTTGACCTCACGGTCGACGATGAAGTTCTTCCTGGTCAACTCACTAATATATTTAATAAACAGGTTGATATCGACATCATTGAAATCGATGGTGACGAAGCGCTGCGGCCCGCCGCCCTGGGGCATGACCGGCGCCGCCACTGG
>JBGSPP010000056.1:0-6097 GCA_041738515.1 Desulfobulbus sp. | reverse complement strand
GTTTTACCTGGCTGCGCCCTGGTTTCTGCTGCGTTCGACAAGACGACGGGCGGCATACGCCTGGCTTTCGGCGGGAGTGGGCTATGGTCTTTTGGTGGGTGCGGCGAGGATGGCCCAGGGCGCGCACTTTCTCAGCGATATTCTCTGGAGCGGTGGAATTGTCTACCTGACCGGGCTGTTGCTGGCTTTGGTTATGGGCTTTGGCGGCGATGGGCACCCGAGGGCATCGAAGCCAACCGGGTTGGCCCTTGGCATTCCGCACTCCCTGTGGTCGAGGCGAAAAAAAGCGTGGACGAGGGCTGAAATTGGGGTAGAAGGGGGGCAACGATAAACCCCATGCGCCATGCCGATGCTCGATCTGACCGTCTATACTGGCCTGTTCCTGGCCGCCTTCCTGGCCGCGACCATCGTACCGATGCAGTCCGAGGTGGTGCTGGTCGGTCTGCTCCTGACCGGCGATTACCCGCCAGCGATTCTACTGGCAGTGGCCAGTTGCGGCAATATCCTCGGGGCGGTGCTGAACTGGGCCTTGGGCCTGTTCATCGAGCGGTTTCGGCATACACCCTGGTTTCCGGTCAGCGACCGGCGCATGGAGCAGGCCCAGGGCTGGTATCACCGGTATGGCCGCTGGTCCCTGCTGCTGTGCTGGATGCCAGTTATCGGCGACGCGCTCACCGTGGCCGCGGGTGTGATGCGGGAGCCGTTCTGGATTTTCCTCTGCATCGCCGGCAGCGCCAAGCTGGCCCGCTACCTGGTTCTGGCCGGCCTGACCCTGGGCTGGTTAGCCTGACCGGCCCCGAGAGCCCAGTGTTCGGAACGCTTGTCATACGATGAACAGATCAGCCATCATCGCACCCGCACCCTTTTTTCGATGTGGCGCCGCCGCGTCGTACACCACCAGGATGGATCGGGCCTGATCAGCGCCCTGTGCGTACAGGGTCATGCCTTCGGCGTGATCAACGCCCAGCCCGAAGGGCACATCGAAAACCTTGTGCAACCCTGTCGCGAACACCATCGCCTCTTCTGCCTGGGCCGTCCCGTCCGGCCACCGATAGAGGGCAACCGGGCCATCGATATCCATGGTTGGACCGGCCAGAATGAAAAGGTCGGTCCCTTGCCTGCACAGGTCACGAATGCCGAGCCCGCCAAGATGGAGGAAATGCTTTCGATAACAGCGGCCGTCCGGCCCAATCGCCTTGAGCTTCAGGATACCGGGTTGGTCTCCCTCTTCCAGTTCCACCTCGAGAATCACGGCCCAGCCCCGCAGGACCGGTCCGCGCAGGCCAAGAAAAAGACGTCGGCCGGATACGGCCAACCCCTCAATATCAAATCCGTTGTCCTTGCCCGGGATTGAGAAAAATGCCCCTAAATGCTTGTCACCCTTCAACGCCTCGATCAGGTCGCTGGTCTTGTCTGTCCCATCCAATTGGGCAGCGGTTGCGACGGCACCGTCCCGGTCAACCGCTCTGACCAAAAGGTGCGTCCCTTCTTGCTGTACAACGGGAACTCGCGCCAGGAGGAATCGATTGCCGTCGCTGCTGATTTTGGCCAATTGACTCTGCTGCCCTTTGCTCCCCTTGTCCAGGCCTGGATTTTTTCGTTTGAGACTGTGGGAACCCACCAGCCAGAGATATCCCTCTTCATACGCCAAACCTTCAATGTCACCCTCTTCTGGTGGAGAGGAAGACCCGGCTGGGAGGCGAAGATAGTCGCTTAAAAGAAAACGGGTATGATTTCCAAAACAGCTGGCGAATTCTCCGGCATTTCCCGCCATCAAGGAGAGCCGTTCCAGGCTGACCGTCTCATCGTTGGCAAGCCACAGGGTGTCGCCAATCTGCAGTACGGCTGACAACCCGTCCCAGAGTTCCTTGCCCTTATCCAGGTTGTTGTATGCGGCAGAAAACTCCAACAGGACAGTTTGTGCCGTGGTCATGCCCATACCCGCCTGCTGCTATTTTGCCTTGCCATCTTTCACTTCGATCGTATTTGCCGTCATCCTGTACTCAACCGTAACTTTGGCGCCCACCTTCAATTCGCCGCTCACCTTGGTCGCCGCATCACGGGCAACTTCCCATTTCTCATTGCCCTTCTCAATGACGAGCACATCACCTTTGATCTCCAGAATCGGTCCGGTGACCTGATAGGTTTTGGGCCCCGCTGCCCAGGCTGAGGTTGATGAGACCATAAGCAGAACGACCAGCAGGATCATGTTCTTCATGAGTTCATCCTCCATGTATTTAACTGCTTGTGAACATGAAATATTTTTACTGTGTATTCACTGTTTCGGCGCTTGCGGTCGTTCAAGGAGCGGAACCTCAGTTTTCAGGGATGCAGCCGCCCTGTTTGAAAGGACCGCCCGCTTGGGTTACCTTCATCCTGCTTTCCAGGATCATGCCGCGGAGACCGTCACGGTACTCGTAGACACGCACCGTGCAATCTTTCATGACATAAGCGATGTTCTTGGCCGTATCGCCCCTTTTGTCCTGGCTGACGCTCACCGAAAGCACCTGCCGGGCGCCATCGGGCGCATCATAGTCGGCCGCGACAATCCCGCCGGTGGCCCGGGAAACCTTGCGGCCCAGGTAATTGGTTTCGAAAAAGAAATACCATAGACTCGCGAGAACACCGAAGAGGACGACGGCGATGATGAATTTGGTTTTCAGGCTGAGGGCGTTGAACAGTTGCGGCATGGGCATGGCAGGTTCCCCCTTGGTTCTTGCTGGTGCAGGTCCAGGATTTCGGGCTCATTGCGGAGCAGGGCCGCATTGTGAGAATGCGGATTCCTCTCAATGATAGCCATCGGGAGTGCCATTGTCTCGACCTTTTCGCCGTGCTTGCCGAGGTCATCAGCTAGCGGTAGGGTCTGCAGCCAGCTCTGGTGGCGGGGTGGGGAGGGATCACCTTCTTGCCGCCCATGGCGAGGAATATGGGGGCATCTCCTGCTGACCTCCAGCCCTTTCTCGACAGTGGATCAAGGACTCTTGTTGTGGTTCGATCTGGCTCTGGCCGATGCCTCCGGCTCGGGAGCCGCCGCCTCCGTTGCCCTGGTCCTGACCAGGGCTGCGCGGGTGACGCTCCGGATCGCCTCCACCTGCCAGCCGTCCACCCGGAACAGCTCGTCGCGGCCCGAGACCTTGAGGGTGTATGCGGTCTCGGCCGGTGACGGCTGTTTCCCAGCTTGAGCCTCCGCCGGTTTCGCCTCCTGGGCAAAGAGGTAGTCGATCCGCCGGCCGTCTGCCAATTCTACTGCGCAGCGCAGCGCGGGCTTGTCCAGGCCGTATTCAGGCCGTGCCTCCCGGCCGAGCACGGCGACGATCCGCAACTCCGCGATGGCCTTGACCAAGGCATTCACCCGTTCGAGGACCAGTTCTTCGCCTGTCTGCAGATCATCGGGCTGGATACGCTCGCCCTGACGCACGAGGCGCAGATCGGGGAGCTCGATGGCATTGATCTGTCTGGCCTCGAGGCGGAGGAGGCCGGTGTCGATCCAGTTGTCCGCGCCCAACTCAAGCTGGCTTGACTCAAGGGCCAGCACCTGGATGTGGTTGTCGCCGTCCACCCGCAGGTAGATCTTGCGCAGCCCTGGCGAGGAACCGAAATAGACCCGAGTCAGATCTTTGCCGCCAGCGCGCAGGGTCAAGAGCCGCTTGAAGCGGTCGGCCGAGACCTTGAAGCGGCTCGCGGCTTCTGCGGTGGTAGCCTCGGGCCAGCCGCGCCGGGCGCCTGTCAAGATATCGAGCAGCCCCTGGATGCGGGCCGCATCGGCCGGGATATCACCCATATCGGGCAGCACCCAGTGATCGCCTACCTTCTTCAGCGCAAGCTTCTTGCCTTCGCCATCCTCCAACTGCAGTTCATCCACTCCCGCGGCCGGCATGGCGAGCAGCGGGCCGGTCTTAGTTTGCGTCTCCATGGGTCGTTGGCGCAGATGGGTCAGGGCAGCAAGCCCCAGTTGGACTATGAGCAGCGCGGCGCAGACGACAATCAGTTGCTTCATGGTCAGCCCCTCCCCATAACGAGCTGCTGTTCCCGCCGTCGTGCCCTGGACTCGACGATGCGCCGCAGGCCCCAGACCACCAGCAGGCCGATGGCGGCCAGTGCGTAGTTGCCGTACTCCCACAGCTGCCGCGCCTCCTTGCCCATGGGCAGCAGGGTGCGGGCGAAATGGCCGCGGCCGCGGATGGAGAGCAGGTCGCGGTCCTCAAGCGACCAGTCGATGCAGTTGGCCACCAGCTGCAGCGGGTTGAGATAGCGCGAGCCGCTGGCGCCCGAGGCCAGTTCCAGGCTGGCGTCGGCGAGGAAGGTGTTGGAGGCGAGCAGAATGATCCGGGCCGAGTCAGGCGAGCGCGCAAGCACCTTGCCGATCACCTCGGACCCGGGCGCATCCGCCGGGCTTGTGCTATCGGCCTCTGCTGCCTTGCCTTCCCTGGCCTGTCGTTCCTTGTCCGCCTGTTTCTGCAGTACCTCTTCGATCAGCGGCGAGGGCTTGCCCTTGAAGGCCGAATCAAAGATGCCTTCGACCAGCACTGCCAAAAGCCTGCGGCCGGTCTCCTCGCCCTGGGCAAATCCGGTCTGGCCGTAGCGATCGAAATCGGGCTGGATTTCAAACGACTCCGAGACCCAGGAATCCTTCGAGCTCTCCAGCAGCCGTACCACCTGCCGCCCCCTGTTCTTGTCCGCGTCGACCTGGATCGGCGAGGCCCAGGTCATGGACAACTGGTCAATGCCGGTGAGCAGACCGGATGCCCGGTTCATGCCGTCGGCGCGGATGTCCACGAAGTAGGGGTAGTTGAGCAGATGGGTTTCCTGCACCGTGGCGCCGCCGGCCTGCCGTTCCACCGGCACCGGGAAGGCGGCGTTTTGCGGGTCGAGCACCATGGCCTGGTCGAGTACGATGCCATGGCCAGCAAGCCACTCGGCCAGCCCGCTCCTGCTTTCACTTGCTGCCAGTCGCCCCTGAAGGTTGACGTCGATGGGCGAGGTGGCCAGCACCACCGTGCCGCCCTGCATCAGGAACTGGTCGATGGCAAAGACCTGCGCCGGCTTCAGTTCGGCGGGCGCGGCCACCACCAGGATGTCAGCCTCGGGATCGACCTGGCCGTTGCTCAGATCAACGACCTTGACCCGGTGCTCCTCCTCGATGACCTTGTGCAGCAGCTGGAAGGTGTTCTCCGGCGGCATGAAGCCGAACTGCCCCCCGGCAGACGGGGTTTGCGGCGTCACCAGGGCCACGGTCTTGAGCATCCCCTTGGAAAACCGTTTCAACCCGGCTTCGATGGCGGTTTTCAACCCGGCCCGGTCCAGCGCCGCCGGCAGCACCACCTGCACCGCCTGGTCGCCGCTCGCAAGCATCAGGTGAAACCAGAATGGCTGGCCGGCCGCGAGTCCCGCCACCATGGGCTGCATGCCGTGGTCACGGGAAAGGTTCGCGGCCAGCGCACCACCGTCGATTTCGGGATCGGTGAAACTGAAGGTGAACTTGTCGCCTCCCTGCTGGGAGAGTTCCTCCAGTACCGAGATCAACGTCCCCTTCAGTTCGATCAGCTGCCTGGGCAGTCGGGTGTCGGCGGAAAGGTAACCGTGGAAGGACACCGGCGCGGCCAGGCCGGCGAAGAGGTTGCCCCCGCCCTGGTAGCTGTAGAGCACCTTCTTGATCGCGCGGGTGAGGTCGTGTTCCGGGTTGCGCAGCTCGACCTCAAGCTTGAGATCGCTCTCGCTCTTGACCTCGATCAGATCCTGGAAGCCAAGGGTGACAAACTCGTCGCCATATTTGACGAGGATGTCGAAGTAGCTGTTGGTGACCGCCGCCTGATGGCGGGAGGCGGTCTGGAAGGGCGTCGGCCGGATGCCGTACTTCTCGCCGGCCTCCTGCTCGAGTTCCGGCTTCTCCTGGGGATCGACGAACTCGACCCTGACCCGGCCACGGCCGGCGACCTCGTACTCGCGCAGCAGATCGCGCAGCTGCGGCTGCAGGGGTGCGAGCAGCGGATGGGTCTGGGCCGAGAAGTAGCCCCGGATCAGCAGCGGCTCCCGCAGCCGGCCCAGGTAGGAGCGGGTAGCCTCGGAGATCGAGTAGATCCGGCCCTGGGTCAGGTCG
>JBGSPP010000319.1:0-11408 GCA_041738515.1 Desulfobulbus sp. | reverse complement strand
GCCGGCGGCGCAACCATCTCCGTCGCCGAAGGCGTCGCCGTCGCCGCCCCAGCCGGCGGCCCCCGTCTGCCCTCCCAGCCACGAGGGTCCCCGGCATGATTAACCGCATCATCGATTTTTCGGTCAACAACAAGGTCATCGTCTTTATCCTCGTGGCCGCAGCCTGCATGATGGGATGGTGGTCCATGCAGCATCTACCCCTGGACGCGGTGCCGGACCTCACCGACACCCAGGTGATCATCTACTCCCGGTGGGACCGCAGCCCGGACATCATGGAAGACCAGGTGACCTACCCCATCGTCACCGCCATGCTGGGCGCCCCGCAGGTCAAGGCCGTGCGCGGCTTTTCGGATTTCGGCTACTCTTATGTTTACGTCATCTTCGAAGACGGTACCGATATTTACTGGGCCCGATCCCGGGCGTTGGAATATTTGTCCGGGGTGTTGCCGCGCCTGCCCGCGGGCGTCAAGACTGAATTGGGGCCCGACGCCACCGGCCTGGGCTGGGTCTTTCAGTATGTCCTGGTGGACAAAACCGGCAAGCACAGCCTGGAGGAGTTGCGCTCCTACCAGGATTGGTATCTGCGCTATTACCTGAAGGGAGTCCACGGGGTGGCGGAGGTGGCGCCGGTGGGCGGCTTCGTCCGGCAGTACCAGGTGAATGTGGACCCCAACCGGCTTCAGACTTACAACCTGTCCATCAGTAAGGTCGCCAAGGCGGTGGCGGGCGGCAACCGAGAAGTGGGCGGGCGGCTGATCGAATTCGGCGGCACCGAGTACATGGTGCGGGGCCGCGGCTACGCCCGGTCCCTGGAGGATTTCGCCAATATCGTTCTGACTGCCAGTGAAGACGGTACGCCGATTCGCGTCAAGGATATCGGCCAGGTCGTCAAAGGGCCGGATTACCGCCGGGGAGTCACCGACTTGGACGGCACCGGGGAGGTGGTGTCCGGGATCGTGGTGATGCGCCAGGGGCAAAATGCCCTGGAGGTCATCGACCGCGTCAAGGCCAAAATCAAGGAGATCGAACCGGGGCTGCCCAGCGGCGTTGAGATTGTGCCCATCTATGACCGCTCCGATTTGATCCAGCGGGCCATCAGCAACATGAAGTCCACCCTGGTGGAGGTGCTGATCACCGTCTCCCTGGTGATCCTGATCTTTCTGTGGCACTTCCCCAGCGCCATCATCCCGGTGATCACCATCCCGGTGGCGGTGCTGATTTCCTTCATCCCGTTTAGGATGATGGGGGTCACGGCCAACATCATGTCCCTGGGGGGGATCATCATCGCGGTGGGGGCTTTGGTGGACGCGGCCATCGTCATGGTGGAGCAGGTCCACAAGAAACTGGAGAAATGGCACCAGACCGGCCGCCTGGGAGACTACCAGGAGGTCGTGGTCAAGGCGGTCAAGGAGGTGGCGGGTCCCAGCTTCTTTGCCCTGCTGGTGATCGCGGTGGCGTTCCTGCCGGTGCTCAGCCTGGAGTCGGTGGAAGGCCGGATGTTCAAGCCCCTGGCCTACACCAAGAACCTGTCCATGTTCGTGGCCGCCTTTCTCGCCATCACCCTTGACCCCGCCCTGCGCCTGACCTTCACCCACCTGCGCAACTTCCGGTTCCGGCCGCGCTGGCTCTGCCGCGCCGCCAACGCCGTCCTGGTCGGGACCATCCATCCGGAGGAGTGGCACCCAATCAGCCGCGCCCTGATCGCGGTCTACCGGCCGGTTGCGGAATGGGCCCTGCGCTGGAAGGCCATCGTGCTGACCGCGGCGCTCGTCCTGATGCTCGCCACCGTGCCGGTGTTCTTCAAGCTGGGCTCCGAATTCATGCCGAATTTGGACGAAGGCTCGCTGCTCTACATGCCCTCGACCATGCCCGGAATCTCCATCGGCGAGGCCGAGCGCATCCTCCAGGCCACCGACCGGATCATCAAGCAGTTCCCGGAGGTGGACAAGGTGCTGGGCAAGGCGGGCCGCGCCGAGACCTCCACCGACCCGGCCCCCCTGTCCATGCTCGAGACCGTGATTATCCTCCACCCCCCCGAACAGTGGCGCACCGTGCCGACCTGGTATTCCGACTGGGCGCCGGAATGGCTGAAGACCATCCTGCGACGCTTCAGCCCGGACCACATCAGCCGGGAGGAACTCGTGGCCGAGATGAACGAGGCCCTGCGCCTTCCCGGCCTGGCCAATGGCTGGACCATGCCGATCAAGGGACGGATCGACATGCTCACCACCGGCATCCGCACCCCTATCGGGCTGAAAATCTCGGGCGCCGACCTGGCCGAGATCGAGGCCATCGGAGCCAAGGTCGAGGCCCTGCTGCCCGCTGTCAAGGGAACCCGCAGCGCCTTTGCCGAACGAACCGGCAGCGGCTATTTCCTTGATTTCAATTGGGATCGCGAGCAACTGGCCTTTGCCGGCCTGACCATGGAACAGGCCCAGGACGCGGTGCAGAACGCCATCGGCGGCGAGACTGTCACCACCACGGTGGCGGGACGCGAGCGCTACAGCGTCAATGTCCGCTACCAGCGCGATTTCCGCGAGGACCTGCCCGCCCTCAAGCGAGTGCTGGTCGCAGGCGAACAGGGACAGCCGCAGATCCCTCTCGGCCAGTTGGCCGAGGTCAAGGTGGTCAGCGGCCCCTCGATGATCCGCAACGAGGACGGTCTGCTGACGGGGTATGTCTATGTGGACATGGCTGGCCGGGACCCCCGCGGCTACATCGAGGAGGCCGACCGCCTGATCCGCGAGCGGGTGCAGCTGCCGCCGGGATACGCCGTCAGCTGGAGCGGCCAGTACGAGGCCATGGAACGGGTGCAGGAACGGCTGCGCACAGTCCTGCCGCTGACCCTGTTTCTCATCTTCCTGCTCCTGTATCTGAACACGCGGTCGCTGACCAAGACCGGCATCGTGCTCCTGGCGGTCCCCTTCTCCGCCATCGGCGCGGTCTGGCTGCTCTCTCTGCTCGGCTACAACATGAGCATCGCGGTCTGGGTGGGCCTGATCGCCCTGCTCGGGGTCGACGCCGAGACCGGCGTCTTCATGCTTCTCTACCTGGACATCGCCTACGAACAGGCGAAAAAAGAGGGGCGGATGCAAAGCCTGGCCGATCTCCGCGCCGCCGTGCTGCAGGGAGCGGTGATGCGGCTGCGGCCCAAACTGATGACCACCGCCACCCTCTTTTTCGGGCTTTTGCCGATCATGTGGTCGGTCGGCACCGGTTCCGACGTGATGAAGCGGATCGCCGCACCGATGATCGGCGGCGTCTTCACTTCCTTTCTGCTCGAACTGCTGGTGTATCCGGTGCTTTTCGAGCTGTGGAAGTGGCATGCGGAAGTGAAGCACGCGGTTCGTTCCGAGGGGCAGGTGAGGCCCTGATCCCGAGGAGCGGGGCAGCGCCGACTTTCCATCCAACTGCCGCGTGCAAGGAAAACTGATCAACGCCAAAGGAGGGCTCCATGAACAAAAAAACGCTGACCGCCGTGCTCACCGTCTGCCTGCTGTTCCTTGCAGGTCTCGCCCAGGCCCAGGCCTGGATTCAGGAGGACGTCAAGATCGCGCCGACCTGCATCCACTGCGGCATGGACCGCATCAAGTACGCCCACAGCCGGATGTTCGTCACCTATGACGACGGCCGCAAGGTCGGCGTCTGCAGCCTGCACTGCCTGGCTATCGACCTGGCCGCGAATGTGGGCCGGACGCCGGTGGCCATCGAGGCGGGCGACTACATCAGCAGGAAACTCATCGATGCCGAGACCGCCTTCTGGGTCATCGGCGGCAGCAAACCGGGGGTCATGACCAAGGTGGGCAAGTGGGCCTTTGCCAGCAAGGTCTACGCAGACAAGTTCATCCGCGAGCGCGGCGGCGTTCTTGCCACCTTCGACGAAGCCCTCAAGGCCGCCTACGACAGTCTCCACGAGGATACGACTGCAGCCAGGGAGCGGAAAACGACCCCAACGAAGGAAGATGCGCCCAAATAACGGTTTCGCGTAACGGAACCGTAACCCCATACCCCTACAGGGAGGTTACCATGAACAGAGGAACGTTGTCTGCCGTACTGGTTGCTTGCATGCTGTGTGTTGCCGGCTGGGCCCTGGCCCAGGAGGATGTACACAAGTCACCGTCCTGCGTCTATTGCGGCATGGACAGAGGCACATTCAGCCACAGCCGGATGCTCGTCACCTACGATGACGGCTCCACCATGGCCGCCTGCAGCATCCATTGCCTGGCGGTCGACCTGGCGGTGCACATCGACAAGACGCCGCGCTCGATCGAGGTGGGCGACTTCAACAGCAAGGCGCTGGTCGATGCCGAGAAGGCCTTCTGGGTCATTGGCGGCAACAAGCCCGGGGTCATGAGCAAGCAGGCCAAGTGGGCCTTTGCCAAAAAAGAGGAGGCGGAACAGTTCGTGAAGGAAAACGGCGGGACCCTGGCGACCTTTGACGAGGCGATGAAGGCGGCGTATGAGAGCATGTATACTGACACCAAAATGATCCGGGAACGAAGAAAAATGAAGAAGATGCAAGGGGCGGCCGGGCATCAATAAAAACATCCTTGAGCAGGAGGCACTGTCATGCAGACTTTTCGTGGAACCGTTACAGCGTTTGTTCTTGCCTTTGTCTTCCTGCTCTCCCTGACAGGGACTGCCGAATCCGCCAATGTGGCTCCGGTTACCGCCACTCAAGCTGACAAGTGCCCGGTTTGCGGCATGTTTGTGGCCAAATACCCAGATTTTCTGGCCCAGATCATCTTTACCGATGGTTCGCATGCACTGTTTGACGGCGCCAAGGATATGTTTACCTACTATTTCAACATTAAAAAATACAACGCGGCCAAAGAACGGTCCGACATCGCGTTTGTCTATGTCATGGATTATTACAGCACGTCGCCAATAGACGCTCGAACAGCCTGGTTTGTGGTCGGCAGCGATGTCTTCGGACCAATGGGGCGTGAACTCATCCCCCTTCGTCAAGAGGCGGAGGCCAAAGAATTCGCCAAAGACCATTCCGGGAAACAAATTCTTCGTTTTGATGAGGTGACACCAGCATTGGTCAAAGGAATGGAATGATCCTGCAGAGAAACTCAGCAATTTTTTCCTGTTCACTCCTCATAGGCGTAGTGCTGATCTGTCTGATGTTTGCGGATGCAGCCGTCAGCCAACGCCTTGACCGGGAACGGATCGAGGAACGGCAGGCAATTGTCAGGGTGCTGGCGTTAACCGATTTGTGCCTGACAACCGAGGCCCGCTACACCCGTCATCCCAGCATGGCGGATCTGCACACGCCGTTTCAGGACCATCCGCTGTCTCTCGACCATTTCCCCTCTGGCGCGCTCATGGCGCCCCCGCCCCACCTCCAGCCGCACCAAGGTGGTAAGTGATGGGCGCCCTTGAAAAGCAGCGGCATATTCTTGACTTCACCCTCTCGTCGCTAGGAAGGAGAAAAGGGAAAAATATTGCTCTGGTCATCGTCTACACCTTTGTTATCTTTCTGATAGCGTCGGTTTTATTTCTCTCCGATGCGCTCAAGAAAGAAGCAGCCCAGATTCTTCAGGACGCCCCGGAAATTACGGTACAACGGCTGGTGGCCGGGCGGCAGGACCTGATCCCCATTTCTTACCTGGAGTCGATCAAAGCTATCAGGGGCGTGCAATCCGTTGAACCACGGCTTTGGGGCTATTATTACGACTCATTCAGCGGCGCCAACTACACCCTGATGGTCAACGCCGATTTGAACGACCATCCTGGATCGATCATCATCGGTACCGGCGTGACGAGGCGGAGCGAACCCGGAAAGCCTCCACAACTCCTGGGCAAGAGTGACCTGATCCCCTTCAAGACCTACAGCGGCACGGTCCTGCCCCTGCAGATCAAGGGGGTGCTGCCGTCGGCCTCGGAACTGGTCACCGCCGACCTGGTGCTGGTCTCGGAGGCGGATTTTCGCACCATCTTCGCCTTTCCCGAGGGCCAGGCCACCGATTTGGTATTGAAGGTGAAGAACCCGCGCGAACTAACCACAATCGCGACCAAAATCAGCCAGATGCACCCGGACAGCCGCCCCATCCTGCGGCAGGATATCCTCCGCACCTATGACGCGGTCTTCGACTGGCGGGGCGGGGTGACACTGCTGGTGCTCTCGGGCGGGTTCCTGGCCTTCGTCATCCTGGCCTGGGACAAGGCCACCGGCCTGAGCGCCGAGGAGAAGCGGGAGATCGGCATCCTCAAGGCGCTGGGCTGGGAGACCTCGGATATCCTGCTGATGAAATTCTGGGAGGGCACGGCCGTGTCCCTGGGCGCTTTCTTCCTGGGCATCTTTCTCGCCTACCTGCATGTGTTTCTCTTCCCTTCGCCCCTGTTTGCGCCGTTTCTGCAGGGCTGGTCGACCCTCTATCCCCAGTTCAGGCTGACGCCCCATCTCCATGGCTATCAGATCGCGGTCCTGTTTTTCCTCACCGTGGTCCCCTACACCGTGGTCACCATCGTGCCGTCGTGGCGGTCGGCGACCATTGACCCGGATTCCGCGATGAGGACCTGAGCCGTGATAGCTCTCCAGGACATCAGCAAGGTGTACAATGCGGGCCAGGCCAGCGAGTTCGTGGCCATCCGCGGGGTGAACCTCGTCGTCGCCGCCGGCGAGGCCCTGGCGCTGAAAGGGCCGAGCGGCTCGGGCAAGACCACCCTGCTCGGCCTGGTCGGCTGCATGGCCAGGCCGACCTCGGGCCGGATCATCCTGCGCGACCAGGAAATGACCAGCCTGCCGGAACGGTTTCTCACCGCGGTTCGCCGCCAGACCTTTGGCATCATTTTCCAGCAGTTCAACCTGATTCGGGGGATCACGGTGCTGGAGAACGTCATGCTGCCGGCCTACCCCAGGGGGGAACGGCATTCGGTGCTGAAAAAACGCGCCATCGGCCTGCTCGAGTTGCTCAACCTGGCGGACAAGGCCGCCGTTCAGGTGGAATGGCTTGCCGGCGGGGAGGCGCAGCGCACCGCCATTGCCCGGGCGCTGATCAACGACCCGGCCATCCTCATTGCCGACGAACCCACCGCCCATCTGGACACCGCGCTTTCCAGGGAGTTCATGGAGATCATGCGCCGGCTGAAGCAGGACGGCAAGACCCTGCTGATTGCCAGCCACGATCCCCTTGCCTATGGCTCGGACGTCATCGACCGGATCGTCGAGATGCGCGACGGCATGATCGTGGCCGCCGGAGAGGGCGCATGATCCTGCATCCCGGCGTCATGGCGCTGCTGCTTGGCTCCGGCCTGACCTCAGCCCTGCTCTGCGCCTCCGCCCTGCAGGGGTCGCGGATCATCCGCCACTGGGATCTGGCCAGCGGCAGCGCGGGGCAGCTGGAACTGGAGCGGCGCACCTACCTGATCTCGACGATGATGAGTTACGTCCTCGGGTTCCAGGTGCTGTCGCTGTTTCTCTTCATCCACACCGTCGACAGCCTCAGCCCGATGTTCATCGGCGCCATGTGCGCCGCCGGCAGCCTCAAGGTCAACGGGTTTGGTTACCCGACCCTGATCGCCAAGGTCGTCAACTGCCTGCTCGCCGGCCTGTGGCTGATCGTCAACGCCACCGACAACAAGGCCCCCGATTACCCGCTCATCCGCGACAAGTACCGTCTGCTGCTGGCCATGACGCCATTGCTGCTGGCTGAGGCGGCCCTCCAGGGGCTGTATCTGCTCGGACTGAAGCCCGACATCATCACCTCCTGCTGCGCCATCGTTTTCGGCACCGAGGCCAACACTGTGGTCGGTGGCCTCCTCGCCCTGCCGCTGCGATTCTCCGTGGGCGTCTTTTTCGCCAGCGCCGCCGTCACCGTGGCCTCGTCCGTGTATGTCGCCGTGACCTCCCGCGGCGCCCGCCTCCTGGCCCTCGCCTCAACCGGGCACCTGGTCGTCGCCATTGCCTCCCTGATCTCGTTCATCAGCCTCTATTTTTACGAACTGCCGACGCACCACTGCCCCTTCTGCATCCTTCATCGGGAGTATGCCTCCATCGGCTACGTCCTCTACCTGGCCCTGCTCGTGGGCGCCATAGCCGGAACCGGCGCCGGCGTCATCGACCGCTACCGCACCCTGCCGACGCTCCGGGCCATCATCCCGCGCAGCCAGCAACGGCTTGCCCTGATCTCACTCCTGGCCAACCTGTCCTTTCTGGCGATCACCGGATGGCGGATGCACCATGCCCATCTGAACCTGCCCCTCTTCTGATCGCACCCGCAAGGCCTGCCGCAAACGGCCCACCTCCCCCTTCCCGCAGCCCTCCCTGCCGCTGCCTTTCCTTGGACCTCCCCCTGGCGACAGGCAGAGGGTGAAGCCCGAAAATGTCTCTCCCGGAAGGCGGCACGGATATTGCTCTACCACAATGTACCCATTGCATCGCCCACTTTGTGGTAATTTAAAATTTGGTTGAGCGGGTATTTTGTGGTACAATACAGGAAAGTGGGCATCAACAAAGGAGGGAACATGAAGGATCTCGGCTGGCTACTCACACTCTGCCTCGTTGTGCTTGCCGCGGGCAACAGCCACGCAGCGGCGCGGAACATCACCCTGTCGTCAACGCCGCAGGAGGTGGCGGCCGGGGCATCGGTGCAACTCCAGTGCAGCGTCACCGGAGGTTGGCTGCGGCCCCTGGTTTCCGCCAAGATCACCGTCCGTAATCCATCCGGCAGCACCCTGGTGAGCGGGGCGTCCATGGCCATCAGCGGGACTATGGCCAAGTACACCTATGCCGTGGCCGCCAATGCCCCAACTGGTAACTGGAGTTACAGTTGTGAGATCAGGGATCGCAGGACCGGGGTTACCCGCTCCAGCGCCTTCTCCGTTGTCGCCAAAACCCAGACACTGATCAACGGGCCCATTCCCGCACACAACACCATCACCGCCTACAACGGAGCCGTGACCTGCATCAGCTGTCACAGCAAAGAAGCGACCGACATGCTCAACAGCCTGCATATGAAATGGGCCGCGCCCACGCCGGAGCTGAGCAACACCAAGGGCGAGGCCAAGGGCAAGGCGATCGGCGGCATCAATACTTTCTGCACCTATGCCATGTCGTCAAAAAGCGCCTGCTTCTCCTGCCATGTGCGCTCGGACGGCAATGCGCCCCATCCGGCCCAGGCCGCTGACGTCGACTGCCTGATGTGCCACAGCGACACCTATCAGCGCAAATTCGTCACCGACTCGACCAACACCGTCACGGTGACCAATGTCCTCAAACAGGTCAAGACCTACACCTTCGGCAAGGAGGACAGCCAAGGCAACTACATCATTGAACCGGATTACAGCAAGATGCCGGCCGGTACCCAGATGGTCAACCTGGCCCGGACCGTTCATCTGCCGACCAACAAGTCCTGCCTGCGCTGCCATGCCACCGCCGGCGGCGGCGACTGGACCAAGCGCGGCGACATGGGGCTCAACTCGGCCAACCCGACTGTGGACCAGGATGTGCATCTGTCGCAAAATGGCGCCAAGTTGAGCTGCGTCGATTGCCACTCCGCCCTCAACCACAAGATCAGCGGCCGGGGCATCGACCTGCGTGGCACCGAGGCGGCGGCGCCAACCTGCCAGGCCTGCCACACCGCCGCGCCGCACACCAACACGGTGCTCAACCGGCATGCCGCTGGCCAGGTCAGCTGTCAGGTCTGCCATATCCGTGAATTCGCCAAGGGCGGCGCCACCGAGATGTCCCGCGACTGGCGCACCCCGGTGTGGAATGCCGCGTTCTGCTCCGGTCAGGGTGGCTTCATCGGCGAGGAAGTGCGGAAATCCTCGGTCAAGCCCGAGTATGTCTGGTTCGATGGCACCTCCTATGTCTATAATACCGGCGAAACCATCACCCCTGGCGCCGATGGCGTCTATCACATGGCCAAGGCCAATGGCGCCCCCTTTGACGGCAAGTCCTCCATTGTCCCCATCAAGCGACACCTGACCGTGATGCCCCTGCACGAAAGCGGCAAGATGGTGCCGCCGGCCATCATGTGGATGTTCATGACCGGCAAATTTGACGTCGCGGTGCAGAAAGGCATGGAAGACCAGAAAATGACAGGGTCGTACTCCATGGTGGAAGCAGACGCGGAGATGCTGATCACCCACGGGGTGGAACCGAAATCCAAGGCGCCGTCGTGCATCGAATGCCATGACAACTCGGGCGCCACCCCGGACGGCGCCGGCATTTTGCCCTTCACCAAGCTAGGGTATCACACCGTGCCCAGCGCGGTCAAATCGTGCACCCTCTGCCATGAGAAGAAAAGCCTCGACTGGGCCAGCACCCATGCCAAACACCGAAGCGAGGTGTCCTGCAGCAGTTGCCACAGCAAAGAACCGGCTGGTCTGGTCCAGGCGAAGAGCATCCTGTGCAGCAGCTGCCATGGCAGTAAATCCTGGTCGAGTAAGGCGCACAACAAGCATGTGGTGGATAAACAGATCAGCTGTACCAAATGTCATACTTTTAGCTGAGCAAGTCTGGCCCTCGAATTGTTTCCCCCCGACACTGTCGGGGGGAAACGACACCTACGATTCGAGAAAATGAAAGAGCCTCCGATCCCGCCAGTCGTTCGACTTGCGGGATCGGAGGCTCTTTGTTTTCCGGCAGGTGGTGGCGCTGCTGGCCACGCCTTCGTCGCTGGTCCGGCAGGCTCTGCCCTTCGACCTCACCGGCCGAAGCGCAGGTCGATCTCGACCATTCGGCGATAGAGCGAGTCCCGGACGGCCATCAGCTGGTCATGGCTGCCCTCTTCCACGATCCGCCCCTGGTCCATGACTACGATGCGGTGCACCCGGCGGATGGTGGACAGGCGGTGGGCGATCACCAGCGAGGTGCGGTCGCGAAAGCCGGCCTCGATGGCCTGCTCCAGCAGGTTCTCCGACTCGGTGTCGATGGAGGCGGTGGCCTCGTCGAGGATGAGGATGGCCGGATCGCGGTACAGGGCGCGGGCAAAGGACAGGAGCTGCTTCTCGCCCACGGAAAGATTGAGCGCCCCTTCGCCGATGCGGGTGTCCAGCCCCTCGGGCAATCGATCGCTGAACACGGTCAGCCCGGTGCGCCGCAGCAGGTCGGTCAGGCGCGCCTCGTCCGCCTCTCGATCCAGGATGATGTTGGCCCGGACCGTGTCCGGGAGGATAAAGATGTCCTGCATGATCAGCCCGACCATCCGCCGCAGCTCGGGCAGGGCCATCTCGCGGACGTCGCGGCCGTCGATGCGCACGCTGCCCCGGTTGGGATCGTAAAACCGCACCAGGAGCGAGATCAGGGTCGACTTGCCGGCTCCGGTCGATCCCACTAGGGCCACCGTCTCGCCCGGCTGAATACAGAGGTCGATGTCGTGCAGGATCGGCTGGGCCGGGTCGTAACCGAAGCTGACGTCGCCAAACTCGATCATGCAGCCGCCGAGGCGGGGCGG
>JBGSPP010000328.1:0-4980 GCA_041738515.1 Desulfobulbus sp. | reverse complement strand
AGGCCGCCCATCATCTGCATGACTTCATCCAGAGCCTGCCGGTGGGCGTGGGGACCGGGCATGAACCCTTTGAGCGAGCAGAACACCAGCCCCGGATTGCGCTCGCGACAGGCTGCGTAGCCCAGGCCCAGCCGCTCCACCGTGCCGGGAGCAAAGTTCTCGATGAACACATCCGCCCGCTCCACCAGCGTCAGCAGCAGGTCCCGGCCCCGCTCCGACTTGAGATCAATGGCCAGGCTCCGCTTGTTGCGGTTGAAACAGGTGAAGAAGCCGGCGCCGAACCCGCCCAGTCCCCTTGTCTCGTCCCCCTTGCCCGGCCGTTCGACCTTGTAGACCTCGGCGCCCAGGTCGGCCAGGATCAGGCCGCAGGCCGGACCCATGATGTTGTGGCCGAGTTCCAGTACCCGGATGCCGACGAGCGGCAGCTCTCCGTTGTCCATGCCCGTCTCCGTGGCGTAGGTGGTTGGCGTGGCGGCGTTGCAGCCTCAGCCCAGGGCCACGTCGAGGATCATCATGGTGGCAAAGCCGGCCAGGGTGGCCATGGTGACAAAGTCGATGTTGCGCGGATTGCGCTGCGATTCGGGGATCAGTTCCTCGACCACCACGAAGATCATGGCGCCCGCGGCGAAACAGAGGGCGTAGGGCAGGATGGGCTGCATCCTCAGCACGAACAGCGCGCCCAGCACCCCGGCGACAGGCTCGACCAGACCCGAGGCCTGACCGAGCATGAAGCTTTTCATCCGCCCCAATCCTTCCCGGCGCAGCGGCATGGAGACCGCGGCCCCCTCGGGGAAATTCTGCAGGCCGATACCGATGGCCAGGGCGATGGCCCCGCCGAGCGAGGCGGTGGGCAGGTCGGCGGCCACCGCGCCAAAGGCCACGCCGACGGCCAACCCCTCGGGAATGTTGTGCAGGGTAATGGCCAGCACCAGCAGGGTGCTGCGCTGCCAGGAGGTCTTGATGCCTTCGCTCTGGGTCATGGCCATCCCCGGATGGAGGTGCGGCAGGAATTTGTCGGTCAGTCGCATAAAGACGCCGCCACCCATGAAGCCGATGGTGGCGGTCAGCCAGGGAATGTGTCCCAGCTGTTCAGCCATTTCGATGCCCGGGGCCAGCAGCGACCAGAAGCTGGCGGCGATCATCACGCCGGCGGCAAAACCGAGCATGCCGTCCAGGGTGCGGGGCTTGATCTCCTTGTGGAGAAAGACCAGCGCGGCTCCGGCGGCGGTCAGCGCCCAGGTGAACAGGGTGGCCAGCAGCGCCTGGACGACGGGATGGATGGTCAGGGTCGGATCACTCATGGTTCTCCTTCATGCGGTGTTGCTCGTGCGGCCGCGGCCGGGCCCTTCCCTCCGTTGTCCGGCTGGCAGGCCGACATTGCGTGGCAGGATTGAGACAAATTCCTGTGTACCTGAAGCCAAACCGCCGGAGCAACACCTTTCTTGCAACAGTCTCTTTCTTTCCCCAATCGGCAACCTCAGGAACCAGCCAGCGCGGGTCTCAGCCGCCTCCGATCGTCCCGCCACCGACCAGTACCTCTCTCACCTTGGCCGCCAATTCTTTGAGGGAGAAGGGTTTTTGGATGAAGTGCACGTCCTCGTCAAGCACGCCGTGATGGGCGATGACGTTGGCGGTGTAGCCGGACATGAACAGCTGCCGCATCTCGGGATGGAGAGGCGCCAGCTGGGCGGCCAGTTCGCGGCCGTTCATCCCGGGCATGATCACATCAGTCATCAGCAGGTCGATTCGGCCGGCATGATCCCGGGCGAGCAGGATGGCCTCGTCGGGTCTGGCCGCCGGCAGCACCGTGTATCCCTGGAGTTCGAGCATGGTGGTGGTCAGGTCGAGGATCATGGGTTCGTCCTCCACCACCAGCACGGTTTCCTCGCCGCGCGGGGCCGGTTCCGTCGTCTCCGCCCGGGCAGGCCGCTCGAGGCTGGCCGTCTGCCGCGGCAGGTAGATCTTGAAGGTCGTACCCCGGCCGGGCTCACTGTATACATTGATGAACCCGTCGTTCTGGCGGACGATGCCGTACACCATGGCCAGTCCAAGGCCCGTGCCCTTGCCCGTCTCCTTGGTGGTGAAGAACGGCTCGAATAGATGCGAGAGCGTCTCCGCGCCCATGCCGCGACCGTTGTCGCTCACCGCCAGCAGGACGTATTCGCCCGGAGTGTAGCCTATATGGGCAGCGCAGTAGGCGTCGTTGAAGGAGGCGGAGGCGGTCTCGATGGTGATCCTGCCCGCGCCTTCAATGGCGTCGCGGGCGTTAATGCACAGGTTCACCAGGACCTGATCGAGCTGGGAAGGATCCACGCTCACCGGCGCCAGCACCCCGCCGGGTAGCCAGACCAGCTCCACATTCTCGCCGATCAGCCGCCGTAGCATGGTCAGCATGCCCTCCAGAGTCTCGTTCAGGTCGAGTTGTCGGGGGGCCACGGTCTGTTTGCGGGCAAAGGCGAGCAGCTGCCTGGTGAGGTCGGCCGATCGCTGGGCCGCGCCGCGGATCTGGCAGAGGCTGGCGTGCAGCGGCAGGGTCGGATCCAGCGTCTCCAGGGCCATCTCGGTTTGACCAAGAATCACCCCGAGCATGTTGTTGAAATCGTGGGCTACGCCTCCGGCCAGCCGGCCGATGGATTCCATCTTCTGGGCCTGGACCAGCTGATCGCGCAGCTTTTCCTGCTCAAGTTCCGAGCGCTTGCGTTCGGTGATGTCGTTGAACAGCACCGCCGCCTTGCCTGGCGCCATCTGGAAGGCATGCACCTCGAAAGCGCCGGCGATGCCGTTGTGGTCGTACTCGACCTGCTCGGTGTGCCAGCTCTCGCCCGCCTCGGCCGCTCGCCTGTATCGCTCAGGGATTTCGGTGTCCCGCAGCGGCGGGAAGGCCTCCTCGATGGTCATGCCGACAAAGCGGCTGTTTTCTGTCACGAGCAACCGGTCGGCGGCCGGATTGGCGCCGATGAAGACCAGGCTGCCGTCGTCTTGCAATTGGTAGAGATGGATTCCCATGGGCGAGGCCTGAACGATGTTGCGGAAGGTTGCTTCGCTCGCTCGCAGCGCTTCTTCGGCCTGGACCCGCCGGGTGACGTCGCGGACGGCGCTGACCCGCCAGGTCTCGTTCTGGCGGGGAACGTTGCGCGATTCGATCTCGGCAAAGAAATACTTGCCGTTCTTGCGCGCCAGGCGAATGGTATAGGGCGGGGCATACTCCTTGACAATGTTCTCGCCAATCACCGCCACGTCGTCGGGATGAATGAACTCAAGGAAGTTCCGGTTGAGCAACTCCTCGCGCGGAGCGCCGATCATCCGCGCCAGGGAGGTGTTCATGTCCAGGGCCACCCCGCCCCGGTGGAGGAGGATGCCTTCCATGGTCAGGTCGGAGAGGAGGCGGTTGCGCTCCTCGCTCTCCTGCAGGGCCTGCTCTGCCCGCCTGCGTTCGGCCAGTTCATTCCGTAGGGCCACGGTACGCCGGTTGATTTGCCGGTTGAGCAGAGCCGACCAGATGAAGCCGCCGAGGGCCAGCAGCGCCAGCGGCAGGATGACCCAGATCAGGGAGCGGGCGGCCGAGCCGAGGTCCAGGGGGGGCTGCACTTCATGGACGCCGAACCATTTCTTGTGGATCTCGTCATATATCCCGGCCTCCCTGATGATGCTCAACCCCTCGTTCAGCTGCGCCAGCAGGGCGCTGTTGCCCTCGGTGACGGCCAGGCAGTACTTTCGCTGGATAATCGGCGGACCGACGGCATGAATCCCGGCGATTGGCAGCCTGCCGATGAGACGCGTGCCCTGGAGTCGGGAGACGATGGCGCAATCGCCCTCGCCCCGTGCAAGCGAGGTGAGTACCTCCTCCCAGTCCGTTTTTAGGATAATGGTCGAGGTGATGTTGCTTTCCCGGATATACTCGTGGCCGAGATCGCTCTGCTGGACAATGATCCGTTTGTCCCTGGCGTCGTCCAGCGACCGGATCGGCGAACTCTTGCGGACAAAGACCGCGTAGGAGGCAATGAAGTGGGGGATGGAGAAATCGAAGCGCTTGTCCCGTTCGGCTGTGTTGAACATGCCGATGAGGGCATCAATTTGGCCCTGCTCGAGCTGGGTTATTACCTCGTCCCAGGGGCCGAGGTCGATTGCCACCCCGAGTCCCATGGCCTTGGCCACGGCGTGGATGATGTCTACGTTGAAGCCGTCGGGCCGGCCCTGGGCGTTAACGAATTCGTAGGGAGGATAGTTGTGATCGCCGCGAACCCGCAGCGGCGGCCGCGATTGTACCCGTGCCGGCGCCACCGAAGAGGGACCGACGGCGGTGTCGTCGGTGGCTCGGGCTTCGGCGGCCGATGCGATCAGGGACAGGAGTGCCGCCAGGAGAAGAAGCCCGGCGGAAAACCATGGTCCCAGCTGTCTGTGGCGGAGGTGATGCATGTCGCTCGCACGGGGTGTGGGTTTGAATCTAGCCAATCAGTGGCTATCGCCTGCTCTGGAGGGGGTGGGCGTGCCTGCGCCGATCCCGCGTTTGCTTCACTTGCGGGGTGAATGCAGAAAAAGGGTACCCGAGAGTCAGCCTCAGGGAAATCGTTTTCTGCGCGCCCTGTCCCCGGCAGCCCCTTGCCGTCCGGGACAACCACTTACGGAATCGGTCCGCTCCGGGGTTATTTTCATTTAGTTCCGACCGGGGAACAGGTACAAAGAACGGAGATGGGACAAGGTCCAATAATGGGTCCCGCCCCATTCCTTTCCGGCGCGGTTGCGGCCGGCCTGAAGCAATCGCACCCCACCCCCGAGGAGAATGTCCATGACCGCATCGCCACGACGTTTCGGTTTCGCCACCCGCCAGCTCCACGCCGGTCAGACCGCCGACCCGCACACCGGCAGCAGGGCCGTGCCCCTGTACCAGACCACGTCCTACACCTTCAGGGACACGGCCCATGCGGCCGACCTGTTTGCCCTCAAGGAGTTCGGCAACATTTACACCCGGATCATGAACCC
>JBGSPP010000312.1:0-18615 GCA_041738515.1 Desulfobulbus sp. | reverse complement strand
GCGCAACCGGCCCGGCCGGCTGACCGACCTGATCGCCGCGGCCATGCTGCGGGAGGCTGCCGACACGCAGGTGGCAGTGTTCAACAGCGGCTCGGTGCGGATCGACGACGTCATCCCGGCCGGACCGATCACCGAGTATGACATCATCCGCATCCTGCCCTTTGGCGGCAAGGTGGTGATTGTGCTGATGGATGGCGCCCTGCTGGCCAGGGTCCTCGACATGGGCGTCAACAACCAGGGATTAGGCGGATATTTGCATTCGGCCGGCGCGTCCTGGACCGAGGGCGGTTGGCGGATTGCCGGCAAACCGCTTGACCCGGCGACTCGCTACCCGGTGGCCATGACCGATTTTCTCCTGAGCGGCGGCGAGATCAACCTGGGCTTCCTCAACAAGGACAACCCCCAGGTGCATGGAGTGCGAGAGTTGCGCGACATCCGCCGCATCATGATCGAGGAATTGAAAAGAACCTACCCGCCGATGGAGGCGGGCAGGAAATAACGCTCAGGAAGAAGACGGGAGACACTGCCGCGAAGGAGATCATAGCCCGCGGTGGGTTGCGCCGCATTGCTGGACTCCTCGGCCGACTTCCATACGTTGGCTTTGAAGTTTTGTGCAACCGTCCGTTGGTTGTCCACCAACAACGGCCCCAAGGGTGGGTATGCTGACAGTGCCCACCCTACCCGGCTATTGCCCCATATAGGCCGCCCCCCTACTTCTCCTTTCGCCGCAAAAGCGTTGCCTTGGCTACCTGCAATTCCTCTCGCAGTTCCTCGTCCAGTACCGGATACTCAAGGTGCATCTCATCCAGGGCTTCGATGATCGCCGAGGCGATGGCCAGACGGGTGAACCATTTGTTGTCCGCCGGGAGCACGTACCAGGGCGCAAATCCTGTGGCCGTGTGGCGAATCATATCCTCGTAGGCCGCCATATAGGCATCCCAGTGCTGCCGCTCCTGGACATCGGCCGGGGAAAATTTCCAGTTCTTCTCAGGCTCTTCCAACCGTTCGAGGAACCGTCGCCGCTGCTCCTTCTTGGAGACGTGGAGAAAGAACTTCCGCACCGCGATGCCGTTGCGGGTGAGATAGCGTTCAAAGGCGCGGATATCCTCGAAGCGCTCCTGCCAGATGTTGGTTGTGACTAATGCAGCCGGGATTTTCTGGCTGGCCAGAAACTGGGGATGGACGCGCACGATCAGGGTCTCTTCATAGTAGGACCGGTTGAAGATGCCGATCCGGCCGCGTTCGGGCAGGCACTTCATGCAGCGCCAGAGATAGTCGTGATCGAGATCCTCAGCCGAAGGCGTCTTGAAGGAATAGACCTGGCAGCCCTGCGGGTTGACGCCCGACATCACGTGCTTGATAGCCCCATCCTTACCGGCCGCGTCCATGGCCTGGAAAATGAGCAGCAGGCCCCAGCGGTCCTGGGCGTAGAGCTTGTCCTGCTGCTCTTCCAGGTTGGCAATGCAGGCGGCCAGCGCGGCCTCGGCCTTCGCTTTGTCCTGCTTGTCAAAGCTGCCGGTATCGCCGGGGTCAAACTCCTTGAGGCGGAAACCCTTTGCCGAGGTGACGCGGTACGGTTTGGCAATGGATTTGATGGTCTTGATCGAGGTCGGGTCCTTTTTCATCGCTGCCCCCTTGCTGGAAGATGATGCGGATGAAGCACGCCATGCCCTGAACAATACAAGGTTTTCCCGCAACAGTGAAGATCAATGGCCGCTCCTGTGCAAGAATCCGGGGCAAGCCTTGCAGACAAAGGGAGCAAGAGTACACGGCAGGCCTGCCGAGCGCGGCAGAGGCAAGGAGACAAAATCAACAGGCACGGCCGGCTACGGCCATGCCTGTTGCTGTGTCAGGCGGTCGGAATGCGAATTTATCCCGAGATGGCGGCAGCGGCCCAGTCGAGCAGTCCGCTGGGAAAGAGGCCCAGGCCGATCACGGCCAGCAGGCAGACTCCCAGCGCCGCCGACATGCCGGGCGAGAGGCGCAGGACGCGGTCATCGGCCGGCTCGTTCATGTACATGAAGCGCACCACTCGCAGGTAAAAGTAGGCCGAGATGGCGCTGAAGAGCACGGCCAGAACCACGGTCGTGGTGTAACCGGCGGTGAAGGCCGCCTTAAGCAGGTAAAACTTGCCGATGAAGCCGGCGGTGGGCGGGATGCCGGTGAGCGAGAACATGAACACCAGCATCAGGGCCGCAGCCAGGGGGTTGCGGCCGGCCAGGCCGCGCAGTTCATCCAGGCTCTCGCCCAGTCGATCCGGGCCCGAGGCCAGCAGCATGAGGATGGCAAAGGCCCCCAGGTTCATGAACAGGTAGATGAACAGGTAGCTGACGGTTGCGGTCAGACCCTCGGCGGTCCCGGCCAGCAGCCCGAGCAGGGCGTAGCCGGCATGGGCCACGGCCGAGTAGGCGAGCATCCGCTTGAGGCTGGTCTGGCAAAGCGCGGTGACGTTGCCCACGGCCATGGTGAGCACCGCCAGCACTGCCAGCACCGGGCCCCACTGGTCATAGAGTTGAGGCACGCCCATGAGCAGCACCCGGCCAAAGATGGCAAAACCCGCGGCCTTGGCTGCCACGGACATGAAGGCAGTGACGATGGTGGGCGCGCCCTCGTAGACATCCGGCGTCCAGAGGTGAAAGGGCGCCACCGCCACCTTGAAGCAGAACCCGGCCAGCAGCAGGGCAAGGGCCGCCACCAGTACCGGACTGTCGATCAGTTGGGTGTCGGCGATCATTTCACCGATGGCCTCAATGCCGGTGGTGCCGGTAAGGCCGTAAAGCAGCGACATACCAAAAAGCAGCAGGGCCGAGGCAAAGCTGCCCATGAGGAAATACTTGACCGCTGCCTCGCTGGTCCGTCGGTCGCGCTTGTGCAGCCCCACCAGGCAGTAGATCGGCAGGGCCATCAGCTCCAGCCCCAGATACAGCGACATCAGGTCGCCGGCCGAGGCCATCAGCATCATCCCCACCAGCGACAGCACCATCAGGCTGTAGAACTCGCCTTGGCGCATGCCGGCGACGCTGCGGAAATGTTCGCTCATCAGGGCGGTGACGATCACCCCGAGCAGACAGATTGTCTTGAAGACCATGGCATAGCCATCGGTGAGAAACATGCCGCCAAAGGCGCTGACCGGATCCGTGCCCAGGACCATGCCCAGCGCGGCCAGGCAGCCGATTACGGTCAGCCAGGGCAGGAGCTGCCGCTGGCTTGGGGCAAAAAGATCCAGGCCGATCAGGGTCACGGCAATGCCGATCAGCAGCAGTTCCGGGAGAACGGGCGTCATGCTGGCCCAGGTGACGGCGACGGTTTCGGTCATGTTCGTGTGCTCCAGTGGCGGAGAATCAACGGGTTTTAAAACAGCGGTCCCAAGGTGGAGCCAATGGCCGGCCCCAGGTTTGCTCCATGCACCTGGTCGAGCAGATGGGTCACCGAGACGTGCAGGTAAGAGAGCAAAGCGTTGGGGTAGAGGCCGATCCAGAAGATCAGCAGCACCATGGGGGCGAGCGTCAGGATCTCGCGCAGGTTGAGCTCGGCCAGGCCATGCAGGTTCTCGTTGACCCCATTGAAGAAGATGCGCTGGTAGAGCCAGAGCATGTACCAGGCGCCAAGAATCAGGCCGCTGGAGGCAACCACGGCGGTCCAGGGCAGCCGCTCGAAGCTGCCGAGCAGGATGAGGAACTCGCCGACAAAGCCGTTGGTGCCGGGTAACCCCACCGCTGCCAGGGTGAAGAGGAGAAAAAATCCGGCAAACACTGGCATGGTGGTGGCCAGGCCGCCATAGGCCGCGATCTCGCGGGTATGGGTGCGTTCGTAGATCATACCGATGGCAAGGAACAGGGCGCCGGTGACCAGCCCGTGATTGATCATCTGCAGAATGCCGCCCTCTAGGCCGCGCTGGTTGAGGGCGAACAGCCCCAGGGTGACGAAACCCATGTGGCTGACCGAGCTGTAGGCCACCAGCCGCTTGAGGTCGGTCTGGGCCAGGCAGATCACCGCGCCGTAGACGATGGCGATCACCGACAGCACCAGCATGGGGACCATCATTGCCTGGGTGGCGTCGGGCAGGATGGGCAGGGAGAAGCGGAGGAAGCCGTAGGCCCCCATCTTGATCAGCACCGCGGCCAGGATCACCGAGCCGGCGGCCGGTGCCTCGGTATGGGCGTCGGGCAGCCAGGTGTGCACCGTCCACATCGGCACCTTGACCGCAAAGGCGGCGAAGAAGGCCCAGAACAGGATCAGCTGCAGCCTGAGCGGGTACGGCTGGCCGGAGAGTTCGATGATGTCGAAGGTCTGGCCGCCGTTCTGGTACAGCAGGATGATGCCCACCAGCATCAGCAGGCTGCCGACCAGGGTGTAGAGGAAAAACTTGACCGTGGCGTAGATCCGGTTGGGCCCGCCCCAGACGCCGATGATCAGGAACATCGGGATGAGCATGGCCTCCCAGAAGATGTAGAAGAGGAAGAAATCCATGGCGCAGAAGACGCCGATCATCGCGCCCTCGAGCAGGAGCATGGCGATGTAAAATTCTTGAACCTTGTCCTTGATCGCCTCCCAGGAGACGAGCACCGACAGGACGATGATCAGGGTGGTGAGCAGCACAAAGAGCACGCTGATGCCGTCGATACCGAGCGCATAGTTGATATCCATCGCCCTGATCCAGGGGCGGAACTCGACAAACTGCATCTGCGGCGTAGTCTTGTCGAACAGAAGCAGCAGCGGCAGGCTCAGGCAAAACTCGAGCAGGCTGACGATCAGGGCCATCTGCCGGATGGTCGCGGTCTGCTGGCGCGGCACGGCGAGCAGCGACAGGCCGCCGAGGATCGGCAGGAAAATAAGGGCGCTGAGGAGCGGAATCGACATGGCGATGCTTCCCGGTTTGGGTTGGACGGTTATTTTCCGATCAGAAGGACGGCCAGCAGCACGACCGCACCGCCGCCCATCCAGGCCAGGTAATGCGACACCTGGCCGTCCTGGACTCGCCGCAGCTGCTCGGACAGGCGACCGATGGCGCGCGGCAGGCCGTTGACCACGCCCTCGATGCAGGCGGTGTCCATCACCTTGAGCAGTGCCAGGCGGCTGAAGGCGAGCGTGGGCCGGACGATGATCAGGTCGTACAATTCATCGATGTAGTATTTGTTGCAGAGCAGTCGGTGGAGGCCGGAGAGCCGGCCGGCGATGGCCCCGGTCAGGCCCGGGTTGCGCAGGTACATCAGCCAGGCAAGCCCGATGCCGAGCAGGCCGGCCAGGATGGATCCGGCCATGAGCAGCAATTCCATGCTGCCCGAGAGATGGACGTGGGGGTGACCGAGCACCGGCTCAAGGAAATGGGCCCAGCGGTTGCCGCCGCCAAGCACGGCAGGGATGCCGAACCAGCCGGCGCCGACTGCGCCCACGGCCAGCAGCATGAGCGGAATGGTGACCACGGCCGGTGACTCGCGCAGATGGTGGCGCTGGTGCTCGGTGCCCCGGAACTCCCCGTGAAAGATGAGGAAGAACAGGCGGAAGGAGTAAAAGGCGGTCATGAAGGCCACCAGCGTGCCTACGGCCCAGGCGAACTTGCCCGCTGACAGCTCGGTGTTGAAGGCCATCATCAGGATCTCGTCCTTGCTGAAGAACCCGGCCAGGCCCGGCACGCCGGCAATGGACAGCGAGGCCAGCAGGAAGGTCCAATAGGTGATGGGCATGTGCCGCTTCAGCCCGCCCATGGAGCGGACGTCCTGCTCGTGGTGCATGGCCAGGATCACCGAACCGCAGCCGAGAAAGAGCAGGGCCTTGAAGAAGGCATGGGTGAAGAGGTGAAAGATGCCGGCCGAGTAGGCGCCGACGCCGCAGCCGATGAACATGTAGGCCAGCTGGCTGACCGTGGAGTAGGCGACCACCCGCTTGATGTCGGTCTGAACCAGGGCGATGGTGGCGGCGAACAGGGCCGTGACTGCACCGAGCACGGTAATCAGGTTCAGCGCCGTCGCGGAGAGCGCGAAGATCGGGTTGCAGCGGGCCACGAGAAAGACGCCGGCCGTGACCATGGTGGCGGCGTGGATCAGGGCGCTGACCGGGGTCGGGCCTTCCATGGCGTCGGGCAGCCAGACATGAAGCGGGATCTGGGCCGACTTGCCGATGGCGCCGCAGAAGAGCAGCAGCGCGATCAGGGTGGCGGTCTGCACCTGGGCGCCAAAGAGGGTGATGCTCTGGCCGGCGAGAGCGCCCGCCTGGGCGAAGACCTCGTGGTAGTGGAGGCTGCCGAACTGGGTGAAGAGCAGAAACAGGCCGAGGATGAAGCCGAAATCGCCGAAACGGTTGACAATGAAGGCCTTCTTACCCGCGTCGGCGGCCGACTGCTTCTCGTAATAGAAGCCGATGAGCAGGTAGGAGGACAGCCCCACCGCCTCCCAGCCGAAGAAGAGCTGGAGGAAATTGTTGCCCAGCACCAGCATCAGCATGGAGAAGGTAAAGAGGCTTAAATACGCAAAGAAGCGGTAGTATCCGTCTTCGTCCCGCATGTAGCCGACCGAGTAGATGTGCACCAGCGAACTGACGCTGGTGACCACCAGCAGCATCACCGCGGTCAGCTGATCGACCAGAAATCCCACGGACACCGACAGCGAACCAGACTCGATCCAGGTATAGAGATCCTGGTTGATGATCACCCCGGAGCGGACGCGGAAAAAAGCGGCCAGGGCGCAGGCAAAGGAGATGAGCACGGTGATAATCGGCAGCCAGTGCGCCCGGACGCCCATGCGCCTGCCGAACAGCAGGGTCAGGACAAAGGAGGCCAGCGGCAGCAGCGGGATGGCAAGCAAGGAGGCCGGCATGGTTATCCCTTCAGTTCGTTGATAGTGTCGATGTGGACGGTTCGCCGGCTCCGGTAGAGGGCGATGGCGATGCCCAGCCCGATGGCGGCCTCGGCCGCAGCCACGGTGATGATGAAGAAGGTGAAGGCCTGGCCGCGCACCGAATCGAGGAAATGGCTGAGCGCCACCAGGTTGAGGTTGACACCGTTGAACATCAGTTCGATGGAAAGAAACATGATGATCACGTTGCGACGGGTGAGAAAGCCGCAAACACCGATGCAGAACAGGATGACCGCGAGCGTCATGTACCAGGACAGGGGGATCATGGCTGTGCCTCCTCGTTTGGCTGCGTCGTCTGCGGCTGTTCAGGCGGAGGGCCGTCCTCGCGCCGCGCCAGGGCCAGGCCGCCGATCAGGGCCACTAGCAGGATCAGGCCGGCGATCTCAAAGGGCAGCAGGTAGGTGGAAAACAGTTCCATGCCCATCGCCTTGGTGTGGGTGATCTCGCGTACCGCGGCCACGGTCCACTTGCCCTTCTCGCCCAGGGTAAAGGCCGGGACCACCGCGACCAGGCCCACTGCCAGGCTCGCGGCGATGATCCGCCCTAGCCAGGCCGAGGGGACAAAGGCCTCCAGGTGCAGTTCCTCGCGCAGACTGACTAAAAAGAGCACAAACAGATAGAGCACCAGCACCGCGCCGGCATAGACGATGATCTGCACCGCGGCCAGAAACTCGGCGTTCAGGGTCAGGTAGACGCCGGCCATGTGGAAGAACAGCACCAGCACCATGAGCACGCAATGCACCGGGTTGCGCAGGCTGATGGCCAGCATGCCGCTGGCAATGATCATCAGGGCGCAGTAGAAGAAAAAGATCTGGCTGAACATCGAATCCCCCTACACCTCGGATTGTTCGGGTTTGCGGTGCGTTTTCCAGTTTCGGCCCACCACCTGCTCCTCCTCGTTGATCTCGCTGCCACCGGGGCCGCGTTTGGCCGCTGGCAGGTCATGGATCGGCACGCCGCGCGGTCGCCAGTAGGGATTGACATAGTCCCTGCCCTGCTCACCGCGGCCGGCGATGAACCGGTCCCAGTTGCCCAGCAGCTGGCCCATGCCAAAGTTGAGCGAATCGCGGTCATAGCCGCTGTACTCGTACTCCTCGGTCAGGATCAGGGCGTTGACCGGGCAAACTTCGACGCAGTAGGCGCAGTAGATGCAGCGCAGCGCCTCGATGCGGTAGTCCTCGATAAACCGCCGGTTGCCGTGCTCGGCCTTTTTCTTGACCGCGCGGACGCGGATGCAGCGCGAGGGGCAGACCATGGCGCAGCGCATGCAGCCGATGCAGCGGGTGGTGTTGGTCACCGGATCACGCACCAGGGCGTGCTGGCCGCGAAACCCGAGCTTGATCACCGGCTTCTCGTCCGGGTACTGGCGAGTGATCGGCTTGGAAAACAGCCGCTTAAGGGTCAGGGCCATGCCCTGGAGAATCTCGACCTGAAAGATGGTCTCGAGAAAATTGCGTTTGGGCTTGTACTGGATCTGCATGACCGCCCTCCCCTACCCGACCAGCGCCTTGACGCAGGCGGTGAGCACAATGTTGGCCAGGGCCAGCGGGATGAGCAGCTTCCAGCCGAGATCCATCAGCTGGTCATAGCGGTAGCGAGGCAGGGTGGCCCGGATCCAGATGAACAGGAACATGAACAGGTAGATCTTGAGGATGAACCACAGAGGCGGGAAGAACGGCACGGCAAAGGGCCCGTGCCAGCCGCCGAGGAAGCAAATGGTGCCGATAGAGGCCATGACCATCATGCCGATGTACTCGGCCATGAAGAAGATGGCGTAGCGCATGCCGCTGTACTCGGTGCAGTAGCCGGAGACCAGCTCGGTCTCGGCCTCGGGCAGGTCAAAGGGGACCCGGTTGGTCTCGGCGAGCATGGCGATGAAGAAGACGAAAAAGCCCAGGCACTGGGGCACCAGGTACATGCCGAGGATGGAATCGCCCTGGGCCTCGACAATCTCGGAAAGGTTGAGCGAGCCGGCCATGAGCATCACCCCCACCAGGCTCAGCCCCATGGCGATCTCGTAGCTGATGACCTGGGCCATGGAGCGCATGCCGCCGAGGAAACTGAACTTGGAGTTGGAGGCCCAGCCAGCCAGGACCACGCCGTAGCTGGCCAGGGAACTCATGGCAAAGATGAACAGCAGGCCGATGTTGATGTCAGCCAGCACCCAGCCCTTGGCAAAGGGCAGCACGGCCAGCGAAGTCATCATCGCCACCAGGCAGATGATCGGCGCGGCCAGGAAGGACGGGCGGTCGGCGTTCTCGGGAATGATGTCTTCCTTGAAGAAGCTTTTGACGCCATCGGCAATCGGCTGCAGCAGGCCATGCCAGCCGACCCGCATCGGTCCCAGCCGCACTTGCATGTGGCCAATGATCTTGCGCTCGAAATAGGTGGCATAGGCTACATGGAGCATGACCACGCAGAAGAGAATGAAAATCTGCACCAGCATGATGAGGATCGTCATGGCGTTATCCGCTGTTGTCTCTGCAGGAGAATGACCTTCATCGGTCCGACTCGCCCAGGACCACGTCCAGGCTGCCGATGTTGGCGATCAGGTCGGCAATCAGTTCCCCCCGGGCAATGACGCCCAGGGCCGAGATATGGATGAAGGAGGGGGAACGGATGTGCATGCGGTAGGGCCGGCTGCCGCCGTCCGAGGAAAAATAGAATCCCAGCTCGCCCTTGGGCGCCTCGGTGGCCACGTAGACGTCGCCGGCCGGGTAGAGGCTGCGGTCCTTGATCATGGTGATGATGCGGCTGCCCCAGCGGCTGGTTTCAGCCTTGACCAGGGGTTTGGCCTTGAGCGGCATGAGCAGTTCCGGCGCGTTCTCGCCGACGATGGGGCCGGGCGGCAGCTGGTCGATGCATTGCTGGATGATGCGCACCGACTGGTGCATCTCCTCCATGCGGCAGCGGTAGCGGGCGTAGATGTCGCCGTCGCTGCCGATGGGCACCTCGAACTCCACCTGGTCGTAGGCATCGTAGGGCTGGTGCTTGCGCAGGTCGTAATCCACGCCCGAACCGCGCAGGCAGGCCCCGGTGAGACCAAGCCCCAGGGCCTCCTCGCCGGTGATCTTGCCCACACCCACGGTGCGCTTGAGCCAGATGCGGTTGGTGTCGATCAGGGTCTCGTACTCGTCGATCTTTTCCGGAAAGAGATCAAGGAAGCGCTGCAGCTCGTCGATGAAGGAGCGGCTGACATCCTGACGGACGCCGCCGATGCGCGGGTAGGAGAAGGTCAGACGCGCACCGCACAGCTCCTCGAACAGGTCGAGCAGGATCTCGCGCTCGCGGAAGCAGTAGAGAAACACGGTCATGGCGCCGATGTCGAGGGCGTGGGTGGCCAGCCAGAGCAGATGCGAGGCCAGGCGCGACATCTCGCCGACAATGGTGCGGATGTACTTGGCCCGCATCGAGGCCTCAAGGCCCAGGAGCCGCTCCACCGCGACGCAGTAGCCGACGTTGTTGGCCATGGCGGCAATGTAGTCGAGCCGGTCGGTGAGAATCAGGTTCTGGGCAAAGGTGCGGTTTTCGGCCAGTTTTTCAAAGCCACGGTGGAGATAGCCCACCTGGGGTTTGCATTCGAGGATGGTCTCGCCGTCAAGTTCGAGATCGACCCGGAGCACACCGTGGGTGGCCGGATGCTGCGGCCCCATGCGCAGCGAATAGCGTTCGTTGTCGCTGCCTTCGGCAACGGGCACTTCCAGGGTCTGGCTGATCGGTCTGGTCATGCTCCCTCCTCCTGAATGCCCTGGCCTGCCGCCCCGGCCGGATTATCAGGCTGGAAGCCGTGCCGGTCCAGTTCCCTGGTCCGCTCGATCAGCTCGGTCAGGCCGGCCCACTCGCCCTTGCCCTTGAGCGGGTATTCCTTGCGCAGGGGATGGCCTTCCCAGTCTTCGGGCAGAAGCACCCGCCTGAGATCCGGATGGCCCTCAAAGGCGATGCCCATCAGATCCCAGGTCTCGCGCTCGAGCCAGTCGGCGCCGGGCCAGAGCGAGACCACCGAGTCGATGCGGGGATCCTTGTCCGCCACCTCGGCCCGCAGGCGGATCTCATGGCGCAGCGGGATGGAATAGAGGTTGTACACCACTTCAAAGCGGGACAGCCCCGGGATCTTGCGCCGGCTGTTGTCCACGCCGCAGAGCGAGCGAAGGTGGTTCAGGCGCAGGTCGGGGTCGTCGCGCAGCCACTGGAGGATCTCGCGGATGCGGCCGCAGCGGATGACCACTGCGGTCTGGCCGTGGAAGGTGTACTGCTTCAGGAACTCGTCGGGAAACCTGGCCCGCAGCCGTTCGGCTATCGCCATTGACTCCATCGGAATTGCTCCTTGAGGATCTTTTCCTGTAGTTTGATCATGCCTTCCATCAGGGCCTCGGGCCGGGGCGGGCAGCCGGGCACGTAGACGTCCACCGGCAGGATCTGATCTACGCCCTGGGTGACGGCGTAGGTGTCAAAGACGCCGCCGCTGCAGGCGCAGCTGCCCATGGCCAGCACGTAGCGAGGCTCGGGCATCTGGTCGTAGACCCGGCGCAGCACCGGCGCCATCTTCTTCGAGAGCGTCCCTGCCACGATCATGCAGTCGGCCTGGCGGGGACTGGCGCGGAAGAGAATGCCGAAGCGGTCCAGGTCGTTGGTCGAAGCGCCGGCGTCCATCATCTCGATGGCGCAGCAGGCCAGGCCAAAGGTCACCGGCCAGATCGATCCGGCCCGGCCCCAGTTGACCAGTTGGTTGAGCGGCCCCAGGATGGCGTTTGCGCCGGGGATGTAGCGCACCCCCTCTTCCAGCTGAACCACTCCCGGTGCGCTTATTTCTCCCATTGCAAGACCTCCTTCTTCCAGGCGTAGACGTAGCCCACCAGCAGCAGGGCGATGAACAGCAGCATCTCCACCAGGGCAAACAGCCCAAGCCGGTCAAAGGTAACGGCCCAGGGGTAGAGGTAGATGGCCTCAACGTCGAACACCACGAAGAGGATGGCGATCAGGTAGAACTTGACCGAAAACCGCATCCGCGGCGCCTCGGTAGGTTCGTTGCCCGATTCGTAGGCGATCAGCTTCTCGTGGTAGGGCCGGCTCAGACGAAAAAACCGGCCCACGAACAAGGTCAGCACCCCGAAGAGGAGGCCAACGATCAGCAGCAAGAGAATGCCAAGGTATTCCTGGGGCATGGCGGTGTCCATGACCGCTCCTCCGTTCAGCTCCGTTTGAGGTACAACTGCTCGGCAAAGGCCTGGCGCGCGGCCTGGGAGGCCTCGGCCGGGGTGGTCAGCTTGAGGCAGCCGGTGGTGCACTTGGAGACGCAGGCCAGATCAAGGCCCTGATCGAGGCGGTCCTTGCACAGGTCGCACTTGCCGACCTTGCCGGTCTCGGCGTTCCACTGCGGCACGGTCCAGGGGCAGGCGGTGATGCAGACCTTGCAGCCGACGCAGTCCTTGACCTCGACATAGACGATGCCGTCGCTGTCGCGCCGCCGCATGGCCCCGGTGGGGCAGGCATCCACGCACCAGGCCTTCTCGCAGTGAAAACAGGACAGATAGACGAAATCGATCTGCGGCGTCTTGCCCCGGTTGGACTGAACCTCGAGAATCCGGCAGTAGTAGGCGCCGGGGCCGCTGTGGTTCTTGGCCTTGCAGTGGACCTCGCAGGCGCGGCAGCCGATGCAGTCAGCCACGTCCTGGGTGACGATATATTTGCTCATATGCCTTTCCTCCTACTCTGCCGCCGGGGTGACGGTGACGAAACTTTCGTTGAGGTTGAGACCGCCGCCGGCCTTGTCCCATTCCTTGAGCTTGCCCTTCATGAAGATCTGGTCGGCCAGTCCCTTGCCGAACGACCGCTTCTTGGCAGGCACGTCAGTGCCGAAGCCGTGCAGCATGAACACCGACTGGGGATGGATCAGGTCGGTGACCTTGGCGCGAATGGTGCCGCGGGCGTTGCCGTTTGTGACCAGCACCCGGTCGCCGTCCTTGATGCCAAGCTTTTTTGCCGGCTTGCTGTGGATCCAGAGTTCGTTTTCACCCAAGAGTTCGCTGAGAATGGGGTTGTTCTGGTGCTGGCCATGGGCCTGATAGCCGCAGCGGCCGTAGAGCAGGCGGAAACTGCCCGCGGGCGGCGTCTCCGGGGCGACGTACGGCGGCAGCGAAGCAACGCCCATGGCTTCCCACTTGGCGTTGACGATCTCGATCTTGCCCGACCCGGTGCCGAACTTGAGCTGGTCGCGGTCATGCCAGATGGCGTCACCGCTCAGCTTGACAAAGCCCTTGGCATCGAAATCGGCCGCGGTCAGGCCGGTGTCCTGCAACTGATATTGCCAGATCTCCTCGATGGAGTTGTAGGGAAAGTACTCTTCCTTGCCCATGCGCTTGGCCAGTTCGGTGTAGATCTCCCAGCCGGCGCGGGTGTTGTTGATCGGCTCGACGCACTTCTGCCGGCGGCCGAACCCGGGCTTGAGGCCCTTCTCGGTGCGGATGATGTCATCGCGCTCGAGGAAGGTGGATTCGGGCAGGATGACGTCGGCGTACCAGGCGGTCTCGCTGAAGTTGACGTCCACGGCCACGATCAGATCGAGCTTGTCGAAGATGCGGCGCTGCTCGGCGGTGTCGGGCAGGGCGATGAAGGGGTTGTGGCGATGGACAAAGTAGGCCTTGACCGGGTACGGGCTGCCGGTGTCGATGGCCTCGTAGGCGGTCTGGAGCATGCCCGCGCCCTTGTCCCACTGCGGGTAACGCGTGCCGCAGCCGTCAGCCCGCTCCTCCTTGACCGGCGGGATGATCGCGGTCAGGCTCTTCAGGCCCTTCTTGCCCGCGTCCTTGGCCCCCTTGGGGTAGAACAGGCCGCCGGGCTGCTCGATGCTGCCCATGAGCGCGTTGATGATGTGGATCATGCGAGAGGCATAGTAGGAATCGCGGTAGCGGGCTAGCATCCAGCCGGGGTGGATGATCACCCTGGGCCGGTCCTCGTTCAGTTCAAGGCAGAAGGCGCGGATCTCGGCCGCCGGGATGCCGGTCTCACCCTCTGCCCACTCTGGGGTGTAGGGCTCGAGGAAGGCCTTGAACTCGGGCACGCCGCTGACATATTTGGCGACAAAGTCCTCGTCAAAATAGTTGTTGTTGACGATGCAGTTGGCGATGCCGAGCAGCAGGGCGTAATCGGTTCCGGCCTTGATCTGCCAGTAGCGGCCGGCTTTGCCGGCGGTGGCGGCGGCGCGTGGATCGATGTAGGTGACCCTGGCCCCGTTCTTGATCCCGGCAAGAAAGCTTTTGACTTCCTTGACCCGCAGCGACTCGATGATGTTGCGGCCAAACAGGACAATGTGCCGGGCCTTGGCGTAATCGTAGGCAAAGTCCTTGCGCCCCATGCCATACACCGATTTAGAGGCGTGGTGGACGTTGCGGCCGCAGGTGCAGTCGTGATTTATGTAGTTGGGCGATCCCAGCGCCAGCATGAAGGCTTGGCGGAGATCGGCGAACGGCCCGCCCCGGTCGGACATCATGATGGCCTTGGATCCGTGCTCGTCGATGACCGCGTTCAGTTTCCTGGTGATGAAGGCATAGGCCTCGTCCCAGGAGACCTCCCGCCACTCGCCCGCGCCCCGGTCGCCGACCCGCAGCATCGGTGAAACCGGCCGCTGCTTGTCCATACGCTGGGCAAACGCGGCCCCGCCCTTGGCGCACAGGCTCTTTCCCATGGCCGCGTCATGACTGTTGCCCTCGATCCAGGCCAGCCGTCCGTCGCTCACCTCAACCGCCACCGGGCACCGCACGGCGCACATTCCGCAAATGCTGTATTTCGTCTCTTTCATACCCTACCCTTGATCCTGGTTTGAATACCAACGCCTGGCCGCAATGGCCAAGAAGGCGTTGCGTCCGGCTTGCCGATGGACAAAGCAGCGGTCCATTCCTGCGCCAGCACCCCGGGCACCTTACCACGCCAGGTGTCTTGCGCGAAGAAAAACCGCATCGATGACGATGGTTCCGAAAGGAAACCCTGCAGCCTTACGATCAAAAAAAGTTGTATATTCGATCCGTTGCCTGAAAGCCGTGCAAACCGGCCTTGATCGGTGGGGAATATTTTTCTCCCCTGTGAACGAACATAAGATTTTTTGATACATCGCAGCAATATCGCCAAAAAACAACTGATGATTTGCACGATGGATGCCAGCCCATCGCCATGACCCGCCAAAGGTAAGCAAATGATGGAATATCAGGAGTTTTCCTTTGTCGCCCAAGGCGTTCCCACCACGGGTTAACGGCAATGAGGCGATCACACCCCTCAAGGTGCAGTAAAAAAGATGCAGCCAGGAAACAAAAAGATGGCGGCGGTTGGAAAGGAATGCTCTGGGGAAGGAAGTCGGGCAACCGCAATGGCGCCAACCGGGTGCGAATGTCGAATCTGCTTGCCTGGGGCCTAAGCCCGCAGGCAGGCGATGATCACACGAATGTCGGCAAGGGTTGGCAAGGCAAGCGTTTTTTCGCCTCTCGTTTCCACTCGGGCCATGGGCGGGGTCCCCTGTCCATGGCTGCAAACTTTGCGACGGCTTTCTTGCCGTTCGTTTGCCGATCTTTTTGGGAGAAAGGCGCCTCACTGCTGCACCAGTTCCACCCTCCGGTTTTTCTGTTTGCCGTCCTCGGTGTTGTTAGACGCGACGGGCGCCAGGGAGGCCACTCCGTGGGATTTCAGACGGTCAGGCGCGATCCCGTGTTTGCCGATCAGGGCTTTTGCCACTGCCTCGGCCCGGTCTTTGGACAATTTCATGTTGGCATCAAGGGAACCGACGCTGTCCGTGTGGCCAACCACATACACGTTCAAGGCGGCAATGCTGCCGAGGAGCTTTGCAATTTCCGCTATGACTGCATCGGATTCCGGCCGGATATCCGCTTTTGCGGTGTCAAAATAGATGCCGTAAATGGAAACATGACCGGTTGCCTGGATGTCGCTTCCCATCTTCTCGGCGGTGGCCACCACCTCCTGCTTCATGGCCTCTTTTTCGACCGTGGTCAGCCGGTACATGCTGTTGAAGCTCTTGACCTCGATCCATGTCTCCTTGCCTTCCTTCTGCAGGACAATGGTGGAGCATTTGTTGAAGTTATCGTCAAAAACGACTTCGCCGCCGATTTTCTTTAATGCATCCTGTATATTCCGGCGAATCTTGAGTTCGCCCGGTTCGACGGCGCCCTTGTCCAGTTTGTATTCCAGATACTGCTTGCGGCCTTCGATGCTCTCCCGCTTCTTGTCTTTGTTGTTGAAGGCATAGCTGTCAAAATCGTACACTTTATAGTCGGTGATGTGAAAATCCTGCATTCTCGAAAGCAGGGGATGATCCTTGCTTCCCTTGATATCCGGCTCACCGGCCGGGGAGGAACCGACAGCGAACACCACACAGAACAGGCAGAAAAACAACACATTGACAGATTTCGTCATCCCTCCCGTGGATTGATCTGCCCTAAACCGGCGCAGGAGCCCGCCAGTGCGGCCCCTGCCCGTCCCCCCGGCCCCCGGCACGGCGCTTTACTTGATCTTCCGCTTGGCGATCTTCTTGGGATAGAGCTTCTTGTAGAGCTTGCGGGCCTCGTTGAGGCGCTGCAGGCTCTTTTCGATCAGCATCTCCTGGGCGGAACGCTGTTCCTCGTTGGCCTCGGGCCGGCGCTGGACATAGCTGCCGTCGGGCTGCATGTCCCAGACGCTGCGCCGGTCGGCCAGCTGCAGGTCGATGATCTCCCGCAGCTGCGCGCGCGGGGCCGGCGCATCCACCGGCGTGACCATCTCGACCCGCCGCTCCAGGTTGCGTTTCATCAGGTCGGCCGAGCCGATGTAGTACTGCTCGTGACCGTTGTTGCGGAAGTAATAGATGCGCGAGTGCTCCAGAAACCGCCCCACCAGCGAGACCACCCGGATGTTCTCGGAAAGCCCGGGGATTCCTGGTCGCAGCAGGCAGCTGTCGCGGACGATGCAGTCCACCCGCACCCCGGCCTGGGAAGCCTGGTACAGGGCGGCAATGATGTCCTGATCGGTGAGCGCGTTGGTCTTCAGCTGAATCAACCCCTGCACGCCCTTGACCTGATGCTCCATCTCACGCCGGATGTTCTCCAGCAGCACCTTTTTCAGGATTCGCGGCGAGGGCAGCAGCTTCTTATACTTCCGCGCCGGCGCATAACCCAGGGTGAGGAAGTTGAAGAACTCGGTCATGTCGTCGCCGATGTCGTTGTCGCAGGTCAAGAGCCCCAGATCGCTGTAGGCCCGGGCCGTGCCGGCGTGGTAGTTGCCGGTGCCAATGTGGACGTAGCGGCGGATGCCCTTGTAGTCGCGCCGGACCACGAAGATCACCTTGGAGTGGGTCTTCAGCCCGACCACGCCGTAGGTGACGTGGATGCCAGCCTGCTCCAGGTAGTTGGCCCAATGGATATTGGCCGACTCGTCGAACCGGGCCATCAGCTCCACCACCACCGCCACCTGTTTGCCGTTCTGGGCCGCGTCGAGCAGGTACTGGATGATTTGCGAGTTGGCCGAGGTGCGGTACAGGGTCATCTTGATGCCCAGCACCTTGGGATCGGTGCTGGCCTCACGCAAAAACCGCTCCACCGAGGCGCTGAACGACTCGTAGGGGTGCTGGAGCAGAAACGGCCCATCCTCGCGGATCAGGTGGAAAATGTTGGGGGCGTCGCAGCTGAGCCGGTGGTGTTCCAGCGGCTGATGCAGCGGATAGTGCAGGTCGAGCCGGTCGATGGCCGCAATCTGGGTGAAATCGCGCTTGGCCATGACGCCCTCGACCACGAACACATCCTTGCGCGAGTCGATGCCCAGTTCGGCGGCGAGCATGCCCCGGTGCTGGCGGGTCATGGCCGGATCCACCTCCAGGCGAACGATCTCGGCAAACTTGCGCTCACGCAGGGCCGACTCGATCATGGACAGCAGGTCCACGGCCTGGTCTTCCCGCTTATCGGTGATGGCGTTGCGGGTGACCCGGAACAGTTCGCAGCTCTCGACGACCATACCGGGAAAGATCACCTCCAGGTTGCTCGCGATCACATCCTCGAAGAGCACATACAGGTGCCGGCCGGGCTCGACCGGAATGAAGCGGGGAATGCCGATACCGGTGGGCACCTTGATCCGGTTGAGGTAGATATGGTCGTTATCGCTGTGGCGGGTCGCCACCAGCAGGTTGAGCGAGAGGTTGGAGATGAAGGGGAAGGGATGGGCCGGATCCATACCCTGCGGCGTCAGCAGCGGATAGATGTTGTCGCGGAAATAGGTGGCCATCCGTTGCCGCTGCTCATCGCTTAACTCGCGGAACTTGACGATGTGGATGTCATGCCGGGCAAGCAGACTGAGCAGATCCAGCTCCACGGCCTCCTGCTGCGCCAGGATGTCGCGGATGACGGCGTAGCTCTCGTCGATCTGCTGCTGCGGGGTGCGGCCGTCGATCGTGGTCTCGCGCACGCCCGCCGCGACCTGCTGTTTCAGGCCGCCGATGCGCTTCATGAAGAACTCGTCGAGGTTCGAGCTGACGATGGCGAGGAACTTGACGCGTTCGAGGAGCGGCACGCGCTTGTCCTCGGCCTCGTGCAGCACGCGCCAGTTGAACTCGAGCCAGGTGAGCTCGCGGTTCAGGAAGAACTCGGGTCCGGACGGCTCGGACGCGACGGCCTTCTCCCGCGGCCGTACGGCCGCGTCGTTCCCGGCTTCAAGCTCCCGACGCCTACCCCTTGATCGAGCACCAGGATGCCCTACTTCCGCGGCAGCACCTGAGCGTTCAGAATATTGAACATCAGGT